>CAYXKO010000112.1:0-7355 GCA_964465435.1 uncultured Saprospiraceae bacterium
ACCAAATGGATCAGATCGTTTGGCCGAACTTTGTAATTTGACTTCTGCGTGGTTCCGTTGACGGTAACCAGACCGGCCTGTATGGCATTTTGAATTTTATTCCTTGAAACTTTGGCTAATTTTTCATTGATAAAGGAGTCGAGTCTCAGGCTGCCCTGGCCAGGATCTACTATGATATCCAGCTCCTTAAATACCTGATCATCTCCCTGAAAATCATCTGAAAATTCTAATTTGTCTTCTGCTTTGATATCCACCTGCTACATTTGTGTAAAAATAAGAACCACAAAACTATGAAACAGTTTTCAACCATCTGTGCACAATCGGGTAAGCTGTCGGATAATACCGCCCCACATCAGACGCCCGTATTTGCGACAGCTGCCTATGAATTCGATGATTTATTGGTTGCGTCCCAGGCTTTTCATAGTCAACCTGGAACCCATGTCTACAGCCGCTATGGCAATCCTACAGTGGAGGCGGTAGCTTCAAGCATAGCTGCTTTGGAAGGATTTGGGCTGGAATCGGAGACCTGTGGCTTGATGACGGGTTCTGGTATGTCCGCTATTCACCTGGTAGTTCAGGCATTATGCAAACCGGGTGGAAAGATCCTTACGCAGGCGGACCTCTATGGGGGAACCACTGAATTGTTTAAAAAAGTTTTTTCCCAATATGGGGTCCGTATGATCATTTCAGATTTCAACGAGCCTGATTCCATAAAGAGTATTCTTCAGAATGAACCTGATATCTGCATGGTTTATTTGGAAACTCCAACCAACCCAATGATGAATTGTGTGGATATTTCCATGGTTTCCAGGCTTACTTCCGAGTTTAACATACGCTTGGTTGTTGACAATACTTTTAGCACTCCATTTATTACCCGACCATTGACTTTGGGTGCGGATGTGGTCGTGCATTCGACCACCAAGTTTCTTCACGGGCATGGTTATTCAACGGGTGGGGCGGTCATAGGAAAGGACAAGGAGTTGGTTATGGGAAGATTTTGGGAATTTTTAAAACTGAATGGGTCCATCCTGAGCCCGTTTGAGGCTATGCTGATTCAAATGGGAATTAAAACTTTGGGGATCAGAATGGAGAAACAATCATTGAATGCCTTTGGCCTTGCAAAATTCCTGGAGGCTCACCCAAAGGTCAATCGGGTTTACTACCCGGGTTTGGAAAGTCACCCTCATTTTGCAATAGCTCAAAAGCAAATGACCCGGCCTGGGGCTATGCTGAGTTTTGATATTAATGCCAATTACGATCAGATTAGAAAAATCATTAAAAACCTGACCATAGGCCGGATAGCTCCATCCCTGGGTGAGGCGGAAACCATGATCATGCATCCGGCTACCATGTCTCATCTGCGAATGCCGGTAGAGGAAAAACAAAGATTTGGCATTACAGATGGCTTGATCAGGCTTTCGGTCGGGTTGGAAGATATTGAGGATCAGTTAAATGCATGGGATCAGGCGCTTGCAGCCGTCTGAGTCGGTAGCAGGATTAGATAATTCAAACTACACCCTGTAACTGTGGAGCCGGGATGTAAATATATTTTGTTTGGATTATTAGAATAGCCTGTCTATCTTAGGTAATTTTGCGGTTTCTTTTAAGTGCATATCTAATACAACATGGAGTTAATCAGGAATTTTTGTGTTATTGCCCACATTGATCATGGCAAGAGTACTTTGTCTGACAGGTTGCTGGAATTTACAAAGACCATCTCCGAGCGGGATATGCAAGCCCAGGCCCTGGATGATATGGATCTTGAGCGCGAAAGGGGTATTACCATCAAGGCGCATGCGATCCAATTGAAATATCATCACTCGGATGGGAAAACCTACATTTTCAACCTGATTGACACTCCCGGCCACGTGGACTTTTCCTATGAGGTGAGCAGATCTATCGCTGCGTGTGAAGGGGCCTTGCTCCTTATTGATGCCACCCAGGGGATTCAGGCCCAAACCATTTCAAATCTTTATCTGGCATTGGAAAACGATCTCGAGATTATCCCGATTTTAAACAAGGTCGATATGGACAATGCGATGATCGATGAGGTTTCTGATCAGATCATCGATCTTTTGGGATGCGACAAGGAGGAGATTATTTTGGCGAGTGGAAAAACCGGTATCGGGGTAGAGAATATTTTAAAAGCCATTGTAGAGAGAATCCCTCCTCCCAAAGGTGATCCGGATGCGCCCCTTCAGGCTCTGATATTTGATTCCGTATTTAACTCTTTTCGTGGAATTATAGTCTATTTCAGGGTTTTGAACGGTTCGATCAAAAAGGGCGATAAAATTAGATTTTTCAATACAGGCAGGGAATACGTGGCGGAAGAAGTCGGCTATCTTCAAATGAACCTTATGCCCAGGCCGGAAGTCAACTGTGGCGACGTTGGCTACGTGATCACCGGAATTAAGGATGCCAAGGAGGTAAAAGTGGGAGATACCCTGACCAATGCGGCTAATCCATGCTCAGAGGCCATTCAGGGTTTTGAGGAAGTGAAGCCAATGGTTTTTGCAGGGATTTATCCAATTGAAAATGAGCATTTTGAGGATCTGAGAGATAGCCTGGAGAAATTGAAGCTTAATGATTCTTCATTGGTTTACGAGCCTGAAACCTCAGTAGCCCTGGGCTTCGGATTTCGTTGCGGCTTTTTGGGGATGCTTCATCTGGAAATCATCCAGGAAAGGTTATCCAGAGAATTCAACCAGGAAGTGATTACAACGGTTCCCAACGTATCCTATATTGCCAAGACAACCAAGGGTGAAATTTTAAAAATCAATACCCCCAATGATCTTCCGGAACCCAACTACCTGGAGTATGTGGAAGAGCCTTACATACGAGCCAAAATTATTACCAAGCCGGATTTCATAGGGACTATTATAAAGCTGTGCATGGAAAAGAGGGGTACGCTTGAAAAACAGATCTATCTTACCCCGGAACGAGTCGAGCTTACTTTTGACATGCCTCTTGCCGAGATTGTATTTGATTTTTACGATCGGTTAAAGTCCACAACCAAGGGTTATGCCTCTTTTGATTATTATCCTCTGGATTACAGGAAATCCGATCTGATCAAGATGGATATCAAACTTAATGGCGATAATGTCGATGCCCTTTCTGCGTTGGTTCACCGGTCAAAGGCAGAAATTGTAGGTAGAAAAATGTGTAAGAAACTCAAGGAGATCCTGCCTCAACACCAGTTTGTGATTGCAATTCAGGCTGCCATTGGAGCCAAGATCATAGCCAGAGAGACCATTTCGGCCCTGAGGAAGGATGTGACCGCGAAGTGCTATGGAGGAGATATTTCAAGAAAGCGCAAATTGTTGGAAAAACAAAAGGAGGGAAAGAAAAAGATGAGACAAATTGGCTCAGTGGATGTTCCTCAAAAGGCCTTTCTGGAGGTTCTTAAACTTGATGACTAGTCCTTTTCCCTTTCCCCAATTACATCTCATTTATGACAACCAGTCAAATTTTTAATAGAATTCAATCTGATATCCTTTTGGTCATGGACCAATTGGATTATGCCTTGCCAGACAAGTCAGAACTGGTCATAACGCCCTGTAAAAAGGAGTTTGGAAAAGATTTTACTTTGGTGACTTTTGGCCTGGCAAAATCCCTTAAACTCAATCCGGAGACATTGGCAAATTCATTAGGTGCCAAACTTTTGTCCAATGGCCTCATTGAGTCTTTTGATGTGGTCAAGGGGTTTCTTAATTTTTCCATGCCCAAAACATTTTGGCTTGAGTTCATGCACCTTCTTAATGCTTCGCAGCCTGAGGATCAGGTGATCTCGGGATCATCTTCCCGCTACATGGTGGAGTATTGCTCGCCAAACACCAATAAGCCATTGCACCTGGGTCATGTCCGAAATATCCTGCTGGGGTGGTCCGTTTCTCAAATTTTACAGGCAGCCGGCCACCAGGTTTCCACAACTCAGGTTATCAATGACAGAGGTATTGCCATATGCAAAAGTATGTTGGCATGGAAAAAATATTCCAGTGGCGCCACCCCCCAATCAACGGGCATTAAGCCGGATCATTTTGTAGGTGATTATTATGTGCTCTTTGAGCAAAAATTTCGGGAGGAATACGCAGCTTGGCAGGAATCCGAAGCAGGGGAGGAGTGCTACATAAACCTGAAAAAGGAAAATGAGGCAAAAGCGGATTTTTTCAAAAGGTTTAAAAATGAATATTTCATCAGGCATAGTGTCCTGGGCAAAGAAGCCTCGGAGATGCTTAGAAATTGGGAGGCCGGACATCCTGAGACCATGGATCTGTGGAATCAGATGAACCAATGGGTATACGATGGATTCAGGCAAACACAAGATTTGCTGGGGGTTTCTTTCGGATCCACTTATTATGAGTCGAAAACCTATCTTCTTGGAAAAGATATAGTTCAGAAAGGTCTTGCAGAAGGTGTCTTTAGCAAGGCTGAGGATGGATCAGTATACATTGATCTCACCGATGCGGGCCTGGATAAAAAAATATTGCTGCGGTCAGACGGTACCTCCATATACATCACTCAGGATATCGGCACGGCCATACAAAGACATGAGATTCACAAGGCCGATAAGTATATTTATGTCGTAGCTGATGAGCAGGACTATCATTTTCAAACCCTTTTTGAAATACTCCGGAGATTAAAACTGCCTTTTGCTGATGGACTGTACCACCTTTCCTATGGAATGGTCGAACTGCCTACCGGCAGAATGAAATCAAGAGAAGGAACCGTAGTGGATGCGGACGACCTCATCAGTGAGGTGTTTTCGGAAGCCAGGACATCGGCATCTGAACGAGGTGAGCTGGAGATCTTGTCAGCAGCAGACAAGGAAAAGATAATTTTTCAAATCGCCATATCAGCGCTTAAATATTATCTGCTGAAGGTGCATCCCAAAAAGAGAATGGTCTTTGATCCTTCTGAATCCGTAGATCTTCAGGGACACACTGGTCCGTATATCCTGAACGCCTATGTCAGGATCCAGTCTGTTCTCAGGAAATCCGAAATGAATGAACTTTTGGAGCCATCAGAAATTGTGCATGCTGAAAGAGAGCTGTTGAATTTGTTGATGCAGTATCCTAAGGTGATACAGGAAGCTGCGCGGCAGCTGGATCCCTCGCATCTGGCAAATTTTCTATATCAAATGGCGAAGGATTTTCACAGGTACTATCACGATTATAGAATACTGAATGCCGAAACTGCGGAACTTAAATCCTGGAGATTGGCATTAATTGCACAGTTTGGTAAATATATCAATCACGGAATGACTTGTCTGGGTATTCAAATGCCCGACAGGATGTAAATGTTTATCTAATTATGGATTCACACAACAAGGAAAATCTTAATTTCATCGAAGAAATTATAGAAGAGGATATCAAGGCAAACAAGCATGGCGGCAGAATACATACGCGATTCCCGCCAGAGCCAAATGGTTATTTGCATATCGGTCACGCAAAATCCATTTGTCTGAACTTTGGACTTGCTGAAAAGTATAATGGAAAGACTAATCTACGATTTGACGATACCAATCCTGTTACCGAAGAAGTTGAATACATAGAATCCATTAAGGATGATATTCGTTGGCTCGGATTTGATTGGGAAGACCGGCTCTTTTTTGCCTCGGATTATTTCCCACAGTTTTACCAGTTTGCCGTTCAGTTGATCAAGGCCGGAAAGGCCTACGTGGATCACTCCACACAGGAAGAGATCAGTAAAATGAGAGGTGTTCCAACCGCTCCGGGTGAGGAGAGTCCATACAGAAACAGGACAGTGGCAGAAAACCTTTCTCTTTTTGAGGAAATGAAGGCCGGAAAGTTCAAGGAGGGTGAATGTGTATTGAGAGCCAAAATAGATATGGCATCCCCCAACATGCACATGCGCGATCCGATATTGTACAGGATCTTATATACACCCCATCACAGGACCGGAACTGAATGGTGTATTTATCCAATGTATGATTTTGCCCATGGTCAGAGTGACTCCATTGAAGGAATAACTCATTCGATTTGCACCCTGGAATTTGAAAATCACAGACCGCTGTATGATTGGTTTATCCGCGAGTTGCAGATTTTCCCAAGCAGACAGATCGAGTTTGCCAGGCTTAACGTGGAATACATGTTGATGAGTAAAAGAAAACTTCTGATGCTCGTCAATGAAGGAATCGTAAATGGTTGGGACGACCCTCGCATGCCAACCATCAGGGGGATGAGGCGCAGAGGATATACGGCTGAGGCGTTAAGGCGCTTTGCCATGGAAGTCGGTGTGGCCAAAAGAGAAAATCTCATTGAATGGGTTCGCCTTGAAAATTCTATTCGCGATCACCTGAATAAAATTGCCATCCGAGCCATGGTGGTGCTGGATCCCCTTCGCGTTGTGATCACCAATTATCCTGAGGCTGTAGAATGGCTCAATATTGAAAATAATCCGGAAGATCCGGAGTCCGGATTCAGGAAGATTCCATTTGGGAGGGAAATTTTTATTGAACAGGAAGATTTTATGGAATTGCCGCCACCAAAATATTTCCGTTTATCTCCCGGAAATATGGTGCGTCTTAAGGGGGCGTACATTATTCAATGTGATGAGGTGGTCAGGGATGAGAACGGAAAGATCAGCCACCTTAATTGCAGCTATTTTTCAAACAGTAAAAGCGGAGAAGATCAATCAGGTCTAAAGGTAAAGACGACGATTCATTGGGTAGAAAGAACCCATGCATCAACAGCCGAAATTAGATTGTATGACAAGCTTTTTACGGTTCCCAACCCGGCCTCTTCCGAAGAGGATTTTCGCAATTTGATCAATCCGAATTCGCTGGAGCTGATTCCCAATGCTGTAACAGAGCCGGCATTAAAGGATGCGCATTTTGATATGCGCTATCAGTTTATCCGCAAAGGATATTTCTGTCTTGACAAGGATAGCAGACCTGATCGCCTTGTGTTCAATCGCACAGTAACTCTAAAAGATGGCTGGTCCAAATCATAATGACCGAGTAAATCCGGATTGATTATGATGAATAAAAATTCGCCGGGTTAATACCGGATGCCGAATCTTTTGTAGACGAAATGTAATAGCCACGCCGGTCCGATTAACAGAAACTGTATGTCTGTCAGAAAGGAGGGTCTTTTTCCTTCTATATGGTGGCCATAAAACTGACCTATCCAGGCAAAGGCAAAAATCAATAAAAAAAGTAGTGTCGGTGAAACGGATGATTCTGCAGTCGCACTGCTCATCCATGTAGCTGCCAGGAATAGCAATGCCACAATAACTACAAAACCGGCAAATAGGACAGTGGATAACCTGAGATAATAGATCAATGCCGCTGCATACAGCAAGACCATCCAGTTCAGACCCGGCACTTCGAATGG
>CAYXKO010000113.1:0-7350 GCA_964465435.1 uncultured Saprospiraceae bacterium
TGAACAGGGTGTTCTGGAAAATTAACACCATAAAAAAGCCCTCCCACCGGAGTGGGAAGGCTGCTGTAACTGGAAAGGGAAATAATATCACATTTTAAAACTTGTATTGCACGCCGAGTAGTCCGGAAACAGCGTACCGGCTGGTGTGTATGTCCACGATGGGTTCATCGGTCAGGTCCGTGAATCCATGCATGTACTGGACTCCCAGATTCATTCCCATCCTTTCGCTCAGATCCCACCGGAGCCCGGCTCCTGCCACCCCTGCAAGTTCGAACTGCCGGAAGTTGGAATTGCTCAGGTCAATGTCGTAGGTGCCCAGCTTGAAATCGATCAGGAAATTGGCACGTGCGATGACCTCGCCATCCAGTGCAAGGCTCATTTGAGGACCGGCTTCCAGATAGCCCCTTACCTTGCCTTGTCCCAGATTCAAACGGGCAAGCACAGGCATCTCGATGAAATGCAGTCTTGTGATCGCCTTGACCTCCGCGGGAATTTCGATGTCGAAGATCTCAAAACCAAGGTTTTGTCTCACCACGAAACCGGTGCTGTGGTAGTTCAAACCGGATACCAGGCTGAATGATGCCACCGGAGTGTAGGTCAATTGAACGCCTCCCTTAAATCCGACAAAAGGATCGGGATCGCGGATCAGATTGTTGATCCCGCTCACGCGCATGTTGCTCACAGAAGGTCCCAGACTAAAGCCCGCTTCTATCTGGGCGGAAAGGAATGGGATGGCCAGGGTGCTCAATACCAGGGAAAAGAGAAATTTTTTCATGATCTTTAATTTTGGTTATTGGACGGAAAAATGTCAGATGGGATTAAAAAAGTTTGGTTAAACCCTGCTTACAATTTGGTTAAGACTTTTTGGCAATGGTTACATTTGCAACATGGTAATCATTGGGAATACTTTGGTGAGTGATGAGGTGTTGATGTCCTGGTTCAGATGCGAATTGAGCATCTGCAAGGGAGCCTGCTGCGTGGATGGGGATTTCGGCGCTCCGCTGGACGAAGACGAGTGTCTGGAAATAGAGGAGCTGATGCCCATCATGAAAAATTATCTGTCTGCGGAATCGCTCGCGGTCATTGAGGCCAGGGGTCCTTATACCTTTTACGACGAACCCGGGACCAACGGCACGACGCTTATGCCCGAAGGGCCCTGTGTCTTTATGGTCCGCGACGAGTCAGGCATTGCCCTGTGCGGTTTTGAAAAGGCCTGGAAGGAAGGCGCGATCCCTTTCCGAAAACCCCTGTCCTGTCACCTTTATCCCATACGGGTCGTCCGCATTCCACAAACGGGGGCCACGTTTCTGAATTACGATCGCTGGGAGATCTGCAAACCCGCCTGTGCCAGTGGACTGAATAACAGGGTCCCGCTCTACAAGTTTCTGAAAGAGGCGATCATCAGAGGATTTGGAGCTGAATTTTACGAAGAGCTGGAAGCCGCTGCAGCGCATCTGAACGAAAAGCATCCCCAGGCGCCTCCGGAATAGGCCAGTCATCCGGTTGCCGGTTTTATTTTTTGAGAGTTATATTTGTCCAAAATTTACAAACATGAAAGCTCCGTTGCTTCTGTCCTTATTTCTTTTGGTTTGTTTGCAGGTCCGGGCTCAGGACTGGTCCCAGCTCTCCTCCGTGCGGGTTTATGCCGAGGTGGATGAGAGCCGTCCGGCGATAACCCTGCGATGGGTTCCGGAGGCCGGTGCCAACCGGTATTTTGTGGCCAGACGCAACCTGGGGTCAGTGCAATGGGGTGCCAATATCGCCAACCTTCCCATGGATGCCGTTTCCTTTACGGATACCACGGTCCAGGCAGGTCAGGCCTATGAGTATCGGGTCAATCGTTCCGGAAACGATATCGGGGGATTCGGATACATCGCTGCCGGCATCAAGATCGCACAGCCTGCTCCCAAAAAGACCATACTCCTGCTGGTGGACGCCCGGGTCAGGGACAGCCTGACCACTGAACTGACCAGACTGGCACAGGACCTGGAAAACGAAAGCTGGAATGTGCTGCGCGATGACATCCCGTCCAACTCCACATCCGTTCAGGTGCGCAACATCATCCGCGGTCGCAGGACCTCCTATCCTGGGCTCAGCACGGTATTTATCATCGGTCATGTGGCGGTGCCCTACTCCGGAAATGCAGCCTGGGACGGACATCCCGATCATCAGGGGGCCTGGGCGGCAGACACCTACTACGCCGACATTGATGGCAACTGGACCGATGTGGCGGTAAACAACACCACTCCTGCGCGCAATGAAAACAAGAATATTCCCGGCGACGGAAAATTTGACCAGAGCAACCTGCCCAGCGATGTCGATCTGGAAGTGGGTCGGGTGGATTTCTTCAACATGCCCGCACTTGGCAGATCCGAGGTCTATTGGCTCAGAAATTATCTCAACAAAAACCATAATTTCAGAACCGCGCAATTCAGAGCTGGCCACCGTGCCGTCGTCACCGACAATTTCAATTTTCAGGCTGAATATTTTGGCTCCACGGGTTATAAGAACTTTGTACCCTTCTTTACGGCCGATTCGGTCGCCAAGGGAGACTACCGGTCCGCCCTGCTGAACAGCAGCCACCTTTGGTCCTATGGAGCAGGAGGAGGTAGCTATACCTCCGCTGGAGGCATTTCCAATACCAGCCTGATGGGAACAGATTCGCTGCGGGGTGTATTCACTGTTTTGTTTGGCAGCTATTTTGGAGACTGGGACAGCCAGAACAATTTTCTGCGGTCTGTACTGGCCAGCGGGACCATGCTGACCTGTGTATGGGCCGGACGCCCCGGTTGGCAGTTTCATCACATGGCCCAGGGCATGCACATCGGATTCAGTACAAGGCTGAGCATGAACAACAACGGCGGTCAGTACACCGTGAGCCCTACGGCGCTCAGAGGCACCCACATGGGGCTTATGGGAGACCCGAGCCTGAATATGTATCCCATGGCCGCTCCGTCCAACCTGATGGTGACCGAAGACCAGGAACGCGTGGAACTTAGCTGGGGTGCCTCACCGGATGCCACAGAAGGATACACCATCCTCCGAAAATCATCCTCACAAACTGAATACAGGGTCATTGCCACCGGCGTGAGAAACCTGAGTTATACCGACAGGTGCCTTTCACCGGATTCAAGCTACACTTACCTGGTATGCGCCACCCAACTGGTGACCAACGGCAGCGGAAGCTTTTACATGAATTCCCCGGGTGCAAAGGTAAGTGTAACCATCAAAAACAACTTTGTCACGGTGGCAGATCTGGAATTTGCACTGGACTATGAGTTCCTGGAGGCGCGCTCGAAATCCGTCAACGCCGGTGTACTGGAGTGGGAAGTTCAGGGAAAGAAGCTCAGCATGGACAGCATCCTACTGGCCCTGGATTGCGGTTCCGGCAAGGAGCGTCTGACGCTGAGGGCATCCGGAGTCTGCAATTCAGATACGGCCTTTGCCGACCTGGTTTATAACTGCAGCGTACCCGGTCTAATCGTCTCAAGGGTTGAGCCCAAGATCCTCTGTCATGACGACAGCACGAACATCTATTTGGATTCCATTTCCGGTGCCGGACCCTTCCGTTTTCTGTGGAGCAACGGGGACAGTTCATCAGTGCTCAGAGGGGCAAAGGGCAAGGTAAGCGTGGTGATCACTTCCTCGCGCAACACGAGCGCTACTTTTGAATTTGACTTGCCGCAATACGATTCCCTGGTCATTGACACCATTCAGGTCAAAGGAGAAGTGCCTGGTTTTGGAAAGGGAAAGATCCTGAGCGTGAGTTTCAGCGGAGGAGTGCCTCCCTACACCTATAAGGTGGTGGGCAATCACAATCCCGATGAGCTTTCTGCAGGCAGTTACGATCTGGAGGTGACGGATGCAAACGGGTGTACCAGTCTGAAGGGGTTCTTTGTGCCTCTCAATGTGGCCACCTCCGATCCGAAACCAAACCGCTGGATCCTCTATCCCAATCCTGCCTCTTCGGAGATCGTCATCAGCCCAAGGGACCCGGATGCTGTCGTTAAAACGATCCGCATCACCGATGCCCTGGGAAGGAGGCTGAAGATCAACCCGGACAGGCTGGGCTCGTCCGGCACGGTTCGCCTGCCTTTGTACGATCTGCCCGACGGAGTGTATTTTGTCGAATTGGGTACCGGCCGGGATACGGAGCGACACAGTTTCAGAAAACTAAGCCAATAAGGACGGGACAGGCTGCAGGGTTAAAGTTTTCTTAAAATACGAAATCCTTCGTAGATAATTGTAATTCTGTTATCTTTGCACAGGTACTCATACTTTCTGCAAGATGACAAATCATAAATTAAAGCCTACTGAAGCGGAGCTGGACATACTCCAGATCTTATGGAAACTAGGTCCCAGTACCGTGAAAACTGTCCACGAAATTGGCAGCAAGCACAAGGACACAGGTTACACCACCACCCTCAAACTGATGCAGATCATGACCGAAAAGGGATTGATCACCCGCGAGCTGTCCGGAAAAACTCATATCTATACCGCATTGATCACCGAAGAGCACATCAAGTCATCTGCTGTGACGGAACTGGTGGAGGAGGTTTTTGAAGGTGCGGCAATGGAGCTGGTGATCCAGACCCTGGGTCACTACAAGCCCAGTTCAGAAGAGCTGGAGGAAATCAAAAAGCTGATCAGTCATTTTGAATCTAAATAAAGCCCCTATTTATGGCACCGTACCTGACAAACATGGAAATGCCTGGCTCCTGGATAGAATTTCAGATTGCCTTTGGCTGGATGTTGCTTCACTCCCTCTGGATCGGTGGTCTCATTGCCCTGACGGTGATGCTCGTCGAGCATTACGCAGCGGATATGGACAACAGGCTCAGGCATCTGGTTTACCGCACGGCCATACTTGCTTTTCTGGCAGTGTGTGGAGTTTTGTTGTTGCCGTTTGAGTGGACCGAATTTCTAAGGCCCGACCCGGCGATTTTTTCTTCCGGCGTTTCCCCCGAGGTCCTGGTCTTTCTGGTCAACTCGGCCTGGCTCCTGGGATTTCTGTGGTTTTTGAAAAGGCATATTGAATCCCAGATCTTCATCCGGAAGGTCTTTAAAAATTCCGGGGTGGAATTTCCCGACCCATGGAATGAAATTTTTGAAAGACTCAAGCAAGGATTTGGGACTTCGCGCTATGTGTCCATGATCCACAGCAAAAGGATCAGATCCGCTTTTGTGTACGGAATTTTCAAGCCGGTCATCGTGATTCCCACCTGCTGGGTCAACAGACTGGAGTACCACGAGGCAGAATGCATCCTGGCCCATGAACTTTCACACCTTCGGGCTGGGGATCATTTCTTCAATGCAATCTGCAACTTTTGCGACATGGTCTTCTTCTTCAATCCTGCCGTGCGCTATATCACAGGCAGGCTGAGATTCCAGAGAGAACTCTGCGCCGACGACCTTGCCGCAGGACAGGTAAACAACATACATGCATACGCATCCCTGATCCTGAAGCTGGGTGAGAATCCCGGACTGGTGGTCAATCCCCGGTTGGTTGGATTTGGATCTGAAAAGAATCAACTGCTCAAAAGGGTCAGAAATTTGCTCAAACTTCCCACGCGCCCGGAGTTTTCAACCAGGCTTGGGATGTCCATACTTTGCGGTGTGGTGCTTTGGGCATTCGCTTTGCTTTTGAGCGATCATGCCCGGTTTTCAAATGTTCAAACAACGGCGCTCTGTGAATCCGGCACCGGAGAAAAGAATAAGATCGCAATAAGCGCACAAACCAAAAGCCCGGTCATCAGGGATGGGAAGGAAAGAAAAGAGCTGGCAAACAAAAGCATCAAAACGGTCCGGATTTCCTCTGGCAACAAATCAGAATTACAGGATGCGGAAACACGCAATGATATAGCTGCTGTCATGGTGGATGCGAAGGCAAGGGTCTTGGTGGACACACAGATCACCATCGCAAGCAGTGGTCTCCCGGACAGTGCGATCATCATTGTGACCCAAACCACTACCACGCCCTCCGGCAAGCAGGAGCACTATTGGGAAGCAAGGCTGATGGAATCCAGGCAGGATCTCAAGAAATGGATCCAGGTCATTACGGAAGAGGCATTGCAATCCAATATGAAAAACATTCGCTTCATCTCCGACCTGGACAGGATTCAGCGGGCGAGGGAGAACAAACAAAGGGTCATTATCATGGACCAGCACCGCAACATCAGCATTTACAGCCGTTATGCTGATCCCGGCAGTGCAGATCAGTCAGTCATTAATTAATCATCATATTAAATTAAAAACAGGATTATTATGAAACAAATCTTTTTCTTGTTTGCAGCCTTCCTTTGGGTTGTGTCTGCAAATGCCCAGAATCAGGAAAATAAAAACGGAACCGAGGAGGTCAAGGGCCAAAAAATCATCATCAAGAAGATCATCCGCACTGATGGCAAGGAGATGACCGAGGCAGAGATCAAAGCCCTGGCGGAAGAAGAACTTAAGAATGCAGGTTCAGACGGAGAAAAGCGCGAAGTTCGCGTATTTGTGACCGAAGGCGGACAAAAGGAGGAAATCCTTATGGACGACGACAAACGCGTGATCGTCATCCAGGGAGACGGACCTCTTGCACGCAATTGCATGGCAGAGGCTAAGGCCTGTTGTGCAAAGGCCAAAATGGCCTGTGATCCCGAAAAGGCGGTGCTGGGCGTGGTCCTCAGAGAAGCCGGAGGAAACAACGGGGCTGCCATCGACCGAGTTTTTGAAGGAAGTGGTGCAGAAAAGGCCGGACTGAAGGAAGGGGATATCATCCTGAAGATCGACAACAAAAAGATCGCCGATGTGGAGGCAGCCGTTGCAGCCCTGGGCGGACGGAAAATAAACGACCAGGTTCGCATCGTTTACCTGAGATCCGGAGAAACTGAAAAAACGAATGCCACCCTGGGCAAGTGCAGTCCGGAAATGTGCATGCCTTCCTGCAAGGCGATCCATTCCATGGGAAATGGAATCTCCAAGGATCTGGACATCCAGATGAGAGAACAGATCAAGGAAGGAACTTCTGAGATCAAGCAGGAAGCCATGAGGCTTAAGGAATTGGCCAAGGAGCTGAAAAAGGAGATCGAAATGGAAATGCGGACGGAGGGTGGCTCTGCGCAGTCCACCAACGAGAGCCTGGAGCTGAGGTATCTGGCCGGCTATCCGAATCCCAACCAGGGACAACTGAAAGTGCAGTACTCCGGCAGCAAGGGGGCCATCCAGGTATCCGTCATCGATCTGAGCGGCAAGGAGCTCTATTCTGAGAAGGTGCCTGATTTCAATGGTAAATACGAGAAGGAGATCAATCTGGAACATACAAAGGGCACGGTGATCCTCAAGATCACACAGGGTGATAAATCCAGCCAG
>CAYXKO010000114.1:0-7240 GCA_964465435.1 uncultured Saprospiraceae bacterium
AAAGCCGCATAAAAATTTCCATCCGTTAGGAACAGTAATTCCATTAAAATAATAAAACAAAAAAACTTAAATCCACAAGCCATGAAAAATCTGATTTTATTGCTGAGTCTAATTTTTAGCCTCCAACTCGAAGCACAGGTACAGCCCACACCGCCGGCTCCTCCCGCCCCTCCCGATGCTCCGGCCGCACCGGATGCGCCTTCAGACAAAAAGACGGACACGGTCAAGGTAAATCTGGGTGACACCCAGATCATGATCATCGACAAAAATAAAGGAAAAGAGGACGATGACGACGATGATGAAGACGATGACGACGATAACATGAAATCAACCGATAAGTCAAATAAGGAAAATGTAAGTCCGGTGAAAAACAAAAAAAGGAAAGCAGCCGACGTTGATTTTCTGGACATCGACATGGGTCTGAACATTTTGCTCAACAACAAGGTCAGCGATGCCACCCTGGCCAATGATCTCGAAAACAAACCCTTCAGCTCCTGGTCCTGGACGCTCAATTTTTTGCCGACGAAGATCTACCTGGGTTCCCGCAACCTCATGTTTATGACCTCGCTGGGCTGGAGGATCGGCGAATTGACCTTCAAGCAGAAAATCGAATTTGAACCCAACAAAACCCTGGTTTACTCCAAAAACGATCTGATCAAAAGGACTTCCTTTGATTTCCACCACCTCCAAATTCCCATGATGCTGTATGTGCGAAGCAACAAGCTCAGCGGACTGGGCCGCGTAGGCCTCGGTTTGGGCGGATATGCGGGTGTTCTCGTGCATCAGGAGGCTGAGGTCAGGAGAGATGACCTGCGCAGAAAGGTCGAGACCGAAGAGGACTTCGGATTTGAGACCTTCCGCTATGGCCTGAGTGCCCGCGCAGACCTGGGCCCCTTCAAATTGTTTGCGAATTACGACCTCAACCCCGTCTGGAAGGACAACGACTTTACAAACCTGGAATGCGGCCTCTGGCTTGACTTCTGAAAATTTTAGAATACTCTCTAAAAGAGAGAGAATTCTCTTCTAATGTGGTTAGCCTGTTACTCCGGTAACAGGCTTTTTTTGTTTGTACCTTTGCCACTGCCTAAAAAGAATTCATTGGATTTCAAAGCAAGCTCGTCCTTTGTCAAACAAACAGCTCTTGAGCTGGGGTTCGGCCATTGCGGCATCGTAAAAGCCACCCGCCTGGAAAAAGAAGCTTCGCAGCTTGAGGAATGGCTCAACCGGGGGTACCAGGGTAAGATGAGCTATATGGAAAGCTATTTTGACCTGCGGGTGGATCCGGAGAAATTCCTCCCGGGTGCTCGGTCTGTGATCATGATGAGCCTGAACTACTACACAGACCTGAACGTGGAAGAACCTAAAATTTCGCGCTACGCTGCAGGCAAGGATTACCACAAGGTCATCCGCAAAAAATCAAAGGAGTTCATCAGGATTTTAAAAGAGCGTTATGGGGAGCTGGTCATACGCGCATTCGTGGATTCCGCTCCTGTACTGGAACGGGCATGGGCTGAAAAAGCCGGACTGGGCTGGAACGGCCGCAATACCCTGACCATTCATCCCCGCGAGGGATCCTGGTTTTTCCTGACCGGCATGATGAGCGATCTCGAGTTTGACCATTACGACCAGCCCATTCGCGACCACTGCGGCACTTGTCGCAGATGCATCGACGCCTGCCCCACGGATGCCATCGCGGACCAGGGCTATTTGCTGGATGCCTCGCGCTGCATTTCCTACCTGACCATCGAACTTAGGGAAGCCATCCCCTCAGAATTTGAAAATAAAATGGAAGGCTGGGCCTATGGATGCGACATCTGCCAGGAGGTTTGCCCCTGGAACAGATTTGCCAAAACAAGCACCGAAACAGACTTCCAGCCAAACCCCGAAATCCACGATCTCTCTGCCAAGGAATGGCTGGAACTCAGCCTGGAAACCTGGAACCGGATAAGCTCCGATTCCCCGCTGAAGAGGGCAGGACTGGAAAAAATGAAGAACAATATCCGCACCCTTCTGCATCGCGAAAACACAGAGGATAATCAGTAAAAAGGATGCCTGTTGCATTTGCCATTTATTACAAACAAACCGCAACTCATTCTTATAATAAATTCCTGCCAGTCAAATATAGACAATAAGAAATTAAAAAAAAGCAATGACTAATAACTACCTCTCAAAAGAAAAAAAAACCTGACCCAACAATCAGCTTAACTCTGATATTAAAGGATTGATTCAACGGAAAAACAAGAAAAATAAACTAACGGCAAAAATATAGGCTCCCTGTAAACTTGAAAAGAATAATAAATAAGCTCCGGTATCCCTGAAAAAAACACCAGGCCTATATTTTAATTTGTAATCCCAAATTCAAATATCCACTGTGATAGCCTTGTTCCACCGGACCATTCAGGTAAGTTTTAAAAAATCTCATATACTGAATTGCAGCGGTGAGTGAATACCTTCCATTCAGGCGATACATGGAATTTGCACCCATTGTCATCCCCAAACCCAGGGATTTGCGGACTTTTCCAATTTCCAGTTCGTCAAGGTTTTTTATTTCCGCTTGCTCATTCAAAATCCTTCCCTTCATTTGATTCGAAATCGAAATCAACAAGCCGGTCTGAAAACCTAAGGACCATTTATCTCTGTTTAGGAAATCGATACCGACATTCAGCGGAATATTCCATTGCTGAATTGCATTGTAATGAATTACCTTTCTTGAATAATTTCTAACATACCATGCATCCACAAAAGTAGTATCCCGTTGTCCACCTGCATATTCGATGTCTGCCAGGGTCAACCCAAAACCATTGTATTTCTTCTGCTGGTGAAATTCAAATTTCTCGTTCCGCTGTAAGTACTGAATTCCCGTTTCCAACTTCCATTTTCCATACTTTGCTCCCAGTAGGAGCGTTCCGGTCCATTCCTCCAGTTTGCTTTCAGAATTCCTTCTATTCTGGAGATACATGGATAAACTGTCCACTACTGTATTTAAATATTTTACGTATCCCCCCAAGCCGATCTCAGGCTTCAGATAGATAAAGCCTTGCTTTCTGTCTTTCTCGTATTGGAGCATTTCCCCGGAGAGAACATCATTGACATTTTCATTTTCACGCACAGGATTTACATCCGCCATGTCTGGTATAGAATCCCTCAATGAAACCGCTCCAGGATCCCATGATGCAGGACTTATGCTGATTGGGTTGCTGTCCGGAAATATATTTCGGTCTCTTCCAGGGTCCATCAAGTCCTTCGTATGTCCGGAATTTAGGACATTTTCTGGGATCCTGTCCTTTTGATCTGATTTCTCTCTTTGATCCATGCCGTCAGGCACAGGCAGCATCTTATCAGATTGATCTTTTAAACCCGGTTCATTTTTATTATCGATGGACGTATTTATGGTTGAAGGAATCCCAGGCCCCATTGCAAAAGTCGGAATATTTTTGGATACCTTCCGGTCGGCGGACGAATTTGACAATCCTGCCTTGTTAAAATCCTCCTTTGATTCGCTGAAATTGGCCGCCTTCAATTTTGTACTTTTCGCTGTTGTTGCAGATCTTGTCTTGCTCAATCCTACAGATGCAAGATCATTCGAATAATCTGAGCCGCCCGCATAGGCAGGAAGATTTCCTGGATTCCCCGGAACCCCTGATCCTGAATCCTTCTGCTCAATCCATTCCGCCATTCCGGGCCCGACGGCCGGGCTGTCCGGACTATGATCGTTCTTAAGGGTTACACTTGACTCTTCTGAAACACCATATTTTATCATAAAGAAGGTTAAGGGTGCACCAATCAAAATCGGGATCCATATCCACCAAAAAAAGAACCTCCTTTTCTTTTTTTCTGGAAGCTTTGGCTCCAGATTATTCCAGAATCTGTCCAAATCCATTTCCGAAGGATGATTCTTCATCCGATCCCTGATATCCCGGTCAAACTTATTTTCCATAACTTGCTGCTTTTTGTCCAGGCAACATCTGCATTAACATCTGCCTGGCTCTGAAAAGATACGATCTGGAGCTATTGATGTTGATTCCCATCATTTCTGAAATCTCTTCATGTGAATAACCGTCCATCACAAACAGGTTGAATACCTTCTGATAAGGATCCTCCAGACTTTGGATCAGTTGGATGATCTGTTCACACTCCATATTCTGGATCACTGTATCCTGGTCCGGAATCTGATCTGCCTCTGCTTCCGGAAGGGACTGATTCCCATTCAATCTCCTTTTCTCTTGCTTAAATTGCCGGATGACGGCATGAATGACGATAGTTCTCATCCAGGTATACAGCTTTCCCTTTTGTGGATCAAATTGATGGAGATTTTGGAAGATATTGATAAATCCTTCCTGCAGATAATCCTCAGCAAGGTGATCGTCGTGTACATATCGTCTGACCACAGTGAGCAGAGCCGGTGCATAGGAATACACCAGCTCTTTCTGTGCCCTGCGGTCATTTTGCAGACAAAGACCGATCAATTTTATCTCATCCAAAATTTAAATCTATCAAAGTTATTTATCTCTGCGAACACTGAATTCACCGCTAAAATTAACATTTCCCTGCGGTCCGGAGGGATGTAGATTCATCAATGATCCGCTAAACGTACCTCTGATTTGACCTCCCTTAGGGCCTAAATAATTAATTTGGTAGTTCACATTGTTACAATTTGAGGAGATACAATTGAGTTGCACATTAGGCAGTGGATGAGACAAGAGCAAATTAGAAGGATTCCCGACAGACAGATTTACATCCTCAATCCTCATATAAAAATAGATCGAATCTGGTCCCAATGTACTAAATTCTAATGAAGGTGGATTAGAATTTGAACTATATGCATCAAAAAAATATTCATTTCCCAAACAATTGATCCTGATAAAATCATTAAGTTCTTCGCAAACGGTAATTTCTCCCAGATCCACAACTGCTTGGCCGACGAAATTGAATTTAATATCTGACGTTCCTTTTAAGGCATCTTTATCCACTATCTTAAGCAGATAATTAAAGGCTTTGCAAGCACTCAAGTTGGTATCCAGACTTCCTCCGGCATTGAGCGGCATATATTCAAATCTACTGCCCAAAGAATCATACAAACCAACATACCCTTTTGTAACAGGCTGTCCACTGCAGTTTTTTGCACTAAGTACCAATCTGAAAGAAATAATGTTCGGGACGACCACATCGCCAAGGTCCAGGTCGGCACTTTGTGTATGAAAGGTTTTAATGACATTTGAGTTGCATTCGAAGACGACCATTGCAAAACTTGAGTTTTCAGGAATCTTACCTTCGAAAGTCCCATCGCTGTTTGTTGCACCACTTCCATGACCCCACTGGGTAAGATCTCGAATAACGAATCCAAGTCCTGCCCGGGGGATTCCTGCCTCATCGACCAATCTAAACTTCAAATGAATGGCTTGATAAGGAAAGTCCCAATTCCAAAATGTAAAGTGAGTAACATTTCCAATGTAATAAGAGCCATTGCTTTTGGCTTTGCCTTCTTCTATCCAGCTTCCCTTCACAGGATCGTAATACCATAAAGGAATAAATTCCTCAGCCTTGGATAGCAGCGATGCAGGTATGGGAACTTTCATTTCCGCAGGAAGATTGGGATTGAGTTTCAACGGACTTCCATTTTCGTCTTCCAGCTCGACTTTTACCATGCCCATCGTGCGGAGAACCACAAGTTTTCCATCCTGATCCCTCCCGGTCAGATTGCCCGGCATCTCCCACAAGGTTTGATCAGCCAATGGGTCCAGGTAATAACTATAGACCCTGACATTACCGGAGTATGGCTGGGAATTGGCATCTAAAAAACTATTTGCCTGAAATAAAACGGAAGCATTGCCATTGGTTTCAACAAGGCCTCCCTGTGCGGATTGAATCGTTTTTGTCAACCCTCTTCGGATGAGTTGCGTTTGCAAATTGACTATCTGCCCTTTCACAGGGATCACAGTACGATAAACCTCAAAGTAACCCGATTTCCTGAACCTGATTTGGGCACCTTGTTTATTCATCAATTGGTCTTTAATAAGAAACGCCCCGCTTTTATCGGTATATACAGAGGCCTGGTTAAAACTTACCTCCACATTCTCAAGAGGTTTTCCGGAAGGATCAAAAACCTGGCCAAACACCCCGGACGAGACCAGCACCGGCCTGTCGGTGCCGTCCAGGATGATATCCTGATTCTTGCGACATTGAAAAATCAAAATACTGCAAAATAAGAGGAAATATATTAAGCTGCTTTTATTGAACTGGATCGACATGATTTTACACTATTAATTCATTATCAAATAATTATCTGCTCCGGAGGTATGATTGTCAAATGTATATAGCCATAAAAGATCCAAGGCGTTGTAAAAGACCCGATATTTTTATTACATTTAATCGGAATGGCTAAAAATAGAGAACAATTTCCTTGTTTGATTAACTCACAGATCAATCCATTTTCCCGATCAAACAGGAAGGGTAAATTCCCTCCCAAGACCCAATGTAAAACAAGGTAGGCCAATACTATAACATAATTCTTGAAATTATATTCTTTATCTGAGATCGGCCTGGTTGGAATAGGGCTTTTGTGTTTGGCCTTATTTGCCACACATTATGAACCTACATTCGGGATTGAGCATGATAAAATGGAAGTTATGGACTGTCAAATTCCATTGATTCCAGGTATCTGAACAACTCACTTATACATATTCATGGTGTCATCCTGCTGGTACAAACACATTATAAACATATTCAAGCATTTAGGATGGCAATTTCCACGACTTGGACCATTAGCAAGCCTCAATGCCCTCTGTTTTAAATTAACATAAAAATGAACCTGATGATCCGAGAACCAAAAGTTCACTTAATTTTATCAAACTTGTCCGGACCCGAAACCAAGGAAGATCCGATCTGTTATTTTTCAAGATCCGAGGTTTCTATATACCTTTAACCCTCAATTCGACCCAAATGGAAATGAAAATCAATCTCAAAGTCTGGAGGCAGAAAAACCCGCAATCCAAAGGGGGCTTTGAAACCTACCAGGTGGATGCCACCGAACATATGTCCTTTCTGGAAATGCTGGATGTACTTAACCAGGATCTCATCGACCAGAAAAAAGAACCCGTAGCCTTTGACCACGATTGCAGGGAAGGGATCTGCGGCGCCTGCAGCATGGTCATAAACGGGAGAGCCCATGGGCCCAACTCCGGTACGACCACCTGTCAGTTGCACATGAGGTTTTTTAAGGACGGAGATACCGTGGTGGTGG
>CAYXKO010000115.1:0-7179 GCA_964465435.1 uncultured Saprospiraceae bacterium
ATTGCTTTAAAAAGAATTCCTCTGGACTGCAGTCCTTGTAGGACAAGGAAAGCGCCGAGTCCAGCCCAGGCATACCAGGGAACCCATTGAAGATTAAGGGCTGAGATCACCCTATCCAAAATTTCTTTTCCTGAAACCTGGGGCAAAGGCAGATCAAATCCATCCGCTTCAAATATTCCAGACGTGCTGGGATCGCCACCACGCCAAATCTGTTTGGATTTTTCCTCAGACAGATTGTTGAATTTTCCGGCGATTGCATAGACAAGAGCCTGTCGAATGTTGGCCTCAGAATCATATGGATCCAATCTGGCCAGGAAGTGAACCTGCTCAGGATCAGTGGCGTCCACAATAAACAGGACGGGTTGTTTCAATCCCTGATAATATTCAGCGGGAATACCCTGGACT
The DNA here is from genome assembly GCA_964465435.1 of uncultured Saprospiraceae bacterium. Classification (GTDB taxonomy): domain Bacteria; phylum Bacteroidota; class Bacteroidia; order Chitinophagales; family Saprospiraceae; genus Vicinibacter. The sequence goes on from CAYXKO010000115.1 coordinate 406, forward strand.
GAGATCTCAGGAGAAAACGAGCCCCCTACCCTGTCCAGTTTGTCTGAGAAACTCAGATCATCTGTAAAGTAGTATATGAGCCCTAGTCTTTTCATGATACGGTCAGGATGGTTGGCCCGGTGTCGGGGGTAGGATCTACAATGATCGTTTTCTTTTTACTCCGTGTGATGAAGTAAAGGAGGGCCAGGCCACCGATCACAAGGAGTGTAGTTTTATTGTTTCTTTTCATGATTTATGGTTTTATCAATGTGAGAAATGATTTCCCTTTTAGTCTCGTAGAGCTTCTCATTCAGGTTTTTAATTTCATTGATCAGGATGATCCGATCTTCCTTAAGATTGACCAGAATTTCCTTCATAGAGGCGGATACGTCCTCCAGACTTTTGATGTAGGCATTGATCAATGGTTTGAGGATAAACCAAAGGAAGAATCCCAGGATCGCAATTGCTACGCCATTATCAATGAGTGTCTTCAAAATATTTACGTTTTGCATTTAATCCGGAATTTCCTGAACGTACATGTTTCTGATATTGTGAATCACGGCTCCTCCATCAGCTTGTAGTGTATAGATATAGTTGACCGGCGATGTCGAAGATGGAGCATCAATAGCCATCACGGTAACAGGTCCGTGGTGCGGCATCGATGAGTTATTTATACTTCTGAATGTAGTGGCAAATCCTACTTGGGGATCTGATATACTGGTTCCTCTACGGATCCTTACTGTGATGTTCCTGGCTGTTGTATTGGCATCTTTAACAAATGCCAAATTGAATAGAATAAAAATTTTGGAGGTTGTAGACGTGGGTGTTATTGTAATGGTATCTGACACGACTTCTGATGTGGAAATGGTGAACTGTATAGAATCTGCAATATATTCCCAATTCAATGATCCACCAGAGCCAGATGATTTGACATGGTATAATTGCTGATTTTGCGCACAGACTCCTGTGAGCATAAAAAGGAATATGTAAAGTATCATCCTATGGCTCATACAATTCAAATGCGTATAGAGTAACATAATGCATGGTTTGTTGACCAGTCGTGCCAGAATGTGACAAGGTTACAGAATATGAAACTGGTGAGGTTGTGGCAGGGTTATCCACATGCAAGTAGTTTATTGGATAAACAAAATTGTGACTTGCCAATCCCAATGATCTGTGAACAGAAATATATCCAACCGTAGGATCTGATACAGTAGATCCTTTAACGACTCTCATTCTCATAGTGCACACAGCAGCGCTTAATGCATCCTTTCTAAAATGCGATGTGGCAAAAAGTAAAATTTTACTATTCGTGCTGTTTGGCGTTATGGTTATTGTTCGATAAACTGCTTCTTGTGCTGAAATTGGGTAACCACCTGTATCAGCTTTGGCATAATTATCTAAGATGGAACCATTTATCGCAAATAAATAATGCTGCCAGGATTGAGCATATATTAAATTGGAACAGAACAATATGAAAAAGACGATTCTCACCATAGATAAGATACTTTTACGATGGCCGGATTTGTGACAGTGATTTTGATGGATCCCTTCATGTAATCACAATCCGTCTCCGCGGTGAATGAATCTGAATATCCTGTTGGGGCAGATAATGTGGTCGTAGATCCAGCCTGATCCTTGCTCTCAACACTCACGCCATTTGATCCCTGGTTAATTACGGTGTATGAGAAGTAATGAAATTTGGATAAATCAAATGTTTTGGCCGTTAATCCCGATCCAGGAGCTATTACTTCCATTCCATAACGATTCCTATTTTGACAATCAAAGATCGTATTCTCCTGTCCTGGAGCGACACGGATGGCGTTATCCGGAAGGTAAACCGATTTGCCCAGTTCACTTTTGCAGTGAAGAATCCCTCCCAGGTCGTTACGTTGAACGAAGTAAGACCTATGGTATGCACAACCGCTAACCGTCGGTATAATTTTAGGTGTTGTATTACTCTGAGTTATGATGGAATCAAAACTATAGTTCAACCATTTTGCCGTGATCCTCCATCCATAGTTTGTCCCCTGGATGTTATTTATGGCAAATTCCCCGTATCCATTTCTGACATGGAGGTAATCATTCAAAGTATCTGTGAGATCCTGAACATCCTTTCCAGAGGCTCCTCCATTATCCGCCATGTATGTACCTGATATTACATTTTGTCCTCTGAGATACACCCCTATTATATTCTCATTCGTTGGAATAGAAGCGTAATAATTACAGATTGGCGTATCCAAAGGAGAAACCCAGACTTCTGTATCTCCGGCAGGTCTTGAGCAATCATCCCGGCGATTGTCCAGGAAGTCGCAGGACACTTTGGTCAAAAGTCCTGTATAAGGGGGTAACTCCAGCTCACCTTTGTAATTAATTCCCCAGGCCGGATGTCCCGTAGAAACACGCCTGTATAAATCAAAAGGCTGATCACAAGCTGTATTGGTGACCTGGGTTTTGGATCCTGCTCTGGCGATGATGTAACTCCCCGGATCGTCAATATTGCGTGAGTAATACATATTGACAAATTCAATTCCAAAAACCGTCACTGATACTCTCAAGCCATATTCCGAAGGATAGGCTGATCCGACTCCTGTTGGTGTAGCCTGAGTGATAAAAGGCTCATCGTCTTTATAGCATATGCCCATACAATCCAGCCATTCCTTAAGGTCGCGCGTAAATCGCTCGGCCTCGCGCTGACTGTTTCCATATGGATATGCCAGGGGCACCCTTTGCGTATTTAAAAGTGGTGTCTGAGAATTGGCAAAGGAGGTAACGGACTTTTGCTCGACGTAGATCCAGTCCACGATCCAGTGATCTTCTGTCTGGTATGCGGTCGTTGTGGGGATGGAATAGACATAATTGATGTAGGTAACGTTTTGCTGTTTAAGCCAGCATTCCTTTACCACATCCTGAAACTGGCAGGATCGGACAGTACCGGTGGGTGTATAGGTACTTCCATCATCCGCTTTGTTGACAAAGGACCCTGGACGACTCAATGAATGTACGCGGGTGAAATAAACTATCTGGGAAGGAGAAATTGAATCGTAAAGGCATTGAGTATAGAACTCAACATCTGCTCCGGTCTCTACCTGAGACCAGGCCAGACTTGAATACAAAATGGTTATGAACAGAATCAGTCTTTTCATGGGTAGAATTATTTTTTCCTGAGTATCACTTTAGCGGATGTTCCGGTCACATCGACGTTGACGTTTGCACAGGGGATTGTCTTTTTGGAGATTTCATCAAAGTATGATTTGCAGGAGATCGTTTCTCCGGGAAGAATTTCGACATTTCCACCAGAGGCTACGTTGACCTGTCCAACAGCGAAGCCGGTGTTTGTAATGGCCCAGGATTCCCAGTTTCCGGTATAGTTTGCCGTGGTATTGGTCAGACTATTGTGGGTATATAAACCTGTAGCCGTATTGGCACAGGGGCCATTGATCACAGTACCGGTTGGAGTATAAGAAGCTCCGGATAGGTTGATGTTTGCAAGAATCACGGTTGATCCAGCTCCTGTGGATGGCTTAAAGGATCTCATAATGATCCTTATAAAAGGAGTGGTAGTGGTCTCCCCTGCTCCCAGATCACAGAGTTGAAGGATCTCATAGTCGCGCAAGGTATCTGTTACCGACACATCGCCTCCACCACCGGATGATCCAGGACAAGATCCCAAATACTGATTTCCGGATGGGGGTGAGAATGTTGAACCATTGGCCCTGAAACGAGCGAATGTTGTAGCGATTCCGGCCTTATGAGTTTGGACCTCATAGAATGGAATGTAGTTGGTGCCCAGATCCAGGGAGTCCACACATTTGATGATGACTTCAAAATCAGGACCCCAGGATCCGTGGTTACCAGTCACATTGCCCTGGGCTCCAGCGGAGCCCAGAACAATGAGCGATAGTACCAAGAGGAAAGCAAGACGAATCATGGCCTATGGATCACATTAAGCACATTACCTGACGATCCAGTCGCAGAAAACGTTGGGCAACGTTTGAATGTATTTGAGACCGGATCGTAATAAGCTGCGCATCGGACGGTTTCACCCGGATAAAGATCAGTCGCACTACCATTTATGGTCACGGTTCTGATCGTTAAACTAGTATTATGAACCTCCCATGATGTCCAAGGCCCGGTAAAGGTGAGAGCAGAAGATAGATTAAATCGGGTTGGTTGCACGGAGTTATCATAAAGTGCACAATCCCCGGCCCTAACTGTACCTACAGGTGTATATGAAGCCAATGCCATTGTGTAATTACCCAGGATTTTAGGATTGGTAAAGTTTGCATCACCCGGTTTGTATCCTGCCTGGACAAGCCTATAAAAAGGACCGTTGTCATCACAGAGAACGGAGATTTCCAGATCTCTCATAGTATCAAGAGTCACAGTAGCATTTCCCGCACAGTCCCCAACCGTTTGTTTACCACCGGGAGGAGTAAAAGAAGCACCGGAGGTACGAAAGGCCTGGACAATGGTTGTTTGTCCAGCTCTCAGCGTGTGCACTTCATAGAAGGAAATTTTGTTTGTGCCAAGATCGAGGGAGTCGAGACACTTCCAGATGATTTCATAGTCGGGAGGCCAAGAGCCTGAGTTTCCGGTTACGTTTCCCTGAGCAGATGCACTCTGGAAACTGAAAAGTAAGATGCCCAGTAAGGCACCAAAGAAAAGGGATACAATAGAACGATTTTTCATGAGATATTGAATTTTAAATTGTGTTGACGTCAACTGAGGATGAGGTTGGATAGCATACGTGAAAGGAAAAAGGTTCGCCATTGGAAATGATGGTCACCTCAGGCCCGAACTCTTGTTTTCCTGCTGCCCAGTCAATTTGATTGGATCCGTTCCAATTGCCCTGGGCATGCACGTCTTTACCATTCACATTGATTGGCCCCTGGATGCTTGCATTGTAAATGCTCAGGTAATACCAACCGGCTGGGATGACAGTATTGGAACTGCGCTCAAATCTTGCTTCCTTGGTAGAATCGCGATTGACCTTAAGCAGGTCAATTCCTCCACCTCCTCCACCACCGGAGACCCTTCCAAATGGAATGAGACTGTTCGCTCCCAGGATATCTGCCATTATTTTGTCTTTCCAAAGCCAGAATGAAAAGCGAGGTCAGGATGATTGGTATTGAACTCAATGATCTCAACCCTTTTGATCGGATTGGGATCAAGAGGATCCAGGGAAGTATTGTCGAATTCTACAGGAATGTCTGCCATACTTTTTCCAAAATCATAGGACAAACCCAGGACGAGCGTACCGCCCGGATTCAAGGTCCAACCACGGAATAGGGTGACCTTCGTATTTCCCATGTTCTGAATTATGGACTTATTGCATCTCTGATGATACGTGCCATTGGCCGAAAATATCGGACCCATGGATGGCACACCCACAATGATGGGATCACCGTCAGAAGTTCTTTTTTTTACGCTATCGTCGTGGGTTTCCATTATCCAAGATTTGAAAGGAGTGATTTGGCCATTGCCGGATTGGCAGCACAGAACTTTTGAAGTTTCTGAATGAGCTCGATTGGATCTGCATCCAGTGATTCACCGATGCTATTGAGTGATTCCAGGATAAGCGTGATGTCATTTTCGGAATATTCCTCAGATTGATCTTCTGCTATGCCATCTGTTTTGATCTCCCTGGGAGGACCGGCCATCACCGGCTGAGCGGGGGTAACTCCCATTAATTTGGAAGCTATGGCGTGGATGATGGGCTGGATTACTTGTACCAGGGTCGGGTTGTTTTCAAGGAGTTCACCAATGCCATTGATCGTGGATTGGATGGCGCTGGGTTTTCCCCTACCCTTTCTGAGGTCTTCGATCTCAGCCTGGAGATCTTCGATGAGTTTATCTTTTTTGTAGGCCTCGATCTTTTCCTCCACAATAGCCGCGATTCCTTCAGCTGTTGGCACACCGGCAATGCCAGGACCGGAAGGATGCATTTGATTCCAGGCAGGATTGGATGAAAACCTGACTGTAAAACCTGATGCATCCTTTTCATTCCGGCCTGCATAAATTGTGAATAGTCCACCGCCCAGAGTGAGGTTGGAGATCATTTGAGATAACTTTTCCCAACCTTCACTTTCGCTATCATAAGAATAGCTCATGATCCTTTCAGATGTCTTTTTCTCCGGGCCTTTATAAATAGTCCAGTAATTGATTCCATTGAGAGAATAGAACCAATCCTTAAGAGATTCAAGAGTATTGAAGGAACTTACGGCAAACATGGGCTTGGCTTATTGGTAACAGATCTTGTTTTTGGGGACGTAGAAGAATACCAACTCTACATCAAAAGGTCCACCGGTCAGAGCACCGGTACCTGAGAATTCCAGGGCACTGCTGGAGGTAGAAAATCCACCGTCCATGATCAGCTGCATGTAGGACAAAGCCTGACCTGGTTCATGCACCAAAAGCTCCAGGGGGATATTCTCAACCACCTGGTTGTTATTTTGACTCAACCGCAGGAATGCCCGGCCCAGCCAGGATTGCGGGATGAGTAGGTTTCCATTCTTTGAATACCTGGTGTTTGAACCGTCTTGTTTACGTGTGGCCACGCCCACAATCAGTTTATCACGCCAGAAATCATTGTCCGGGATGTCATACACGCGCTGGCTGTTGTTGACATTGATCACAACAGTACGGGCATATGGTACCGGATATTCCCGGTCATGGATATCAATCACCGGCAGGTTATTATCAACGATAGATCCTATGCGGAAATCCATACGATTTTGTTTAAAAGGATTTGAAAAAAGGACCTGACGCCTGAGCATCAGGCCCTATGGATTG
>CAYXKO010000116.1:0-7101 GCA_964465435.1 uncultured Saprospiraceae bacterium
TGGTCGAGTGCGACAGCACGAGAAGCGAAAGAACGCGTAAGCGCATGGAGGTGGCGAAACAAGAGACTCCATTTTAAAGCGAGTTTAATTCAAACTTTCGTTGGGCTTTCGCCCTCGCTCACTTATCGCACTGTCGTGCGATACCACTCCTGCGGAGTGGATCGTTCGGTCGCGGTCAAAAGAAAGTAACATACATGAAGTTTGATAAACAATAGCAATTTTTTAAATTGTAATATCTGTAATGGGGGTTCAATTTTAAAATAACGTTATAAAATTTGTATACACTTGTAAATCAATGGTTATGTTTTCAATTCAAATTTATTTTGGACAGGTGTGAAAGCAAATCAAAACGATTTCAATTGGTTTTATCTTTTTAATTTTGGGTTTACCCAGTAATATAGATAAGCACAGAAGATCAGAGGCAGGTCCTGGTATAAGGTGTACCTGCATTTCTTCTCAAGTCTGAAAAACTCAGGTAAAGATTACATTCAGGTATCCTATATTGATTTTTTGGAAAACCTGATCGACTCAGGGCACGGAATCATCCTGGAGGCCACAAGTGAGTCAGAAACCTCCATGGATACCAAAGAGGATTTCAGGAAGGCATTGTCCGGTTATTTATAAAATTAACCGGACATTTTGCGTGTTGCTGGAAATTACCTGCAATTCCATTTTTGCCCCGGAAATGATTGAAGTGTGGAGACAAAAACCTCCACCTCGTCCGGAGTGCCGCAGAATGAGTCTCTTACCCCTGAATTCAATTCTGTGCAGGTCACACACTCTTTCCGACATGAGGAAAAAATGATCAAGGCAATAGCAAGTAGTAGTAATTTTTTCATAGGTGAGTTTTTATAGTTCCTGCAAATTTAAAATTTCTCGGTAAAATATCCCATCTATTTTTTTTTAAATCCTCAATCGCTTCGCTGGATTTGGTGACTATGCAATATTGACCGATCAGCTTCGGGTGGGTGGCCCAATACGTTCCCCTGCGTGGTCCACCATCCTGCCAAAACACATTGTATCCGCTTTCCTTTAGGATTTTGGCTGCCGCTTTTTTAGTATTGTTCATGGCCCTGAGTGCCATATTGAATGATGATGTTACTGTTTAGCAATCCATTGTTATTTGATTTGAATCCGGCACATACTGATCGTCTTTCGACTTGAGGTGCTGAAACCCTCTATCAGGAAATCCTCAAAGGTTCCCTTCTCGATCATGGCCTCTGTAAATAACGGGACCACTTTGGACAAATCCTGAACCGCCTCCCGGTAGTTCTGGCCAGATCCGCATATGTTCATCTCAGGATGATTGGCAACACAATTTGCTCCATCCCTTTGTACCCGATTTTCAACAGTACGTTTTTCATAAAAGTGAAAGAAAATTATAATTCAAATAAATCTTCATAATCTTTCAAGTCTGTAGAGTTCTTTTGAATGCCTGAAGTTTCAGGTCTTTTCACAATGTATTTATTAGCCACCAGATACCAATAGAACATATTTTTCGTAGCCTTATTCATAGGAAGTTTTCCGGTCATCCAGTGCGATATTCTGGTTTTGTGGATTCCTAGATCAGCTTGCAAATTTTTCAGTTTTATCTGATTTTTGGATTGGATGGAGCGAAGAAAAGTGGGGTCTATCGCATCTGCGGGGCTTTCGATATAGGCGACCGTACTCATCTTGATGTTACGTGGAGCAAGGACAAGGGAGAAAATTTCATTTGCTAAATTATATAGCTGTTTATTGTCCAAATGGTTTCCAAGACCCCGCCAATTTTGGGATACTCCTATAGCGGCTTCTTCATCGTTTAAGAACAAGAGCTTAAATTTAATTCCATGGTTCAACCAATAGTGATCCAATTTTTCTTCCAGCATTTCATAGGCCGTACGGTTTAAAATTTCTTGCAGATCTTTCATATTTCTTTCGATATTAGGATGGTTTACCTGATATTTAAAATTTATATTTTATACTTTGTAAGCCGGCATGTTGCATTTAATCTAATTTCATTTTTTAAGTAGTAAACACATTCGGATTTAATTATACCTCTCATGCACTCAATTCCTTTGGATTTTCTGCCTTTTGTGCAAATGGTATGAATCCCTTTGCCACAAAATACCAGTAAAACATATTGCGGACCGGTTTGGTCAATTCGCGTTTGCCGGTCAGCCATTCTGAGACTCTTGATTTGTTTATACCCAGGTCAACCTCCAGATCCTTGCTTTTGAGCTCATATTGTTTCATCACATCTTGGATATAGACCTTGTTGATGATGTCTGCTTCACAAGGTATAAAGGGTACAGCCCGGGGGATGATCTGTCTGGGCGCTAGTATTTCGTCAAATGTCTCGTGAACAATCTCTTGCAGGCGTTTGCTGCCCATATAGTTACCAATAAAAGATTTATCCTGTGTCACCCGGATGATGGCCAGATCTTTTTCCAGTTGAAGGATCTTAAACTCTATGCTGGCATACCTTCTGTGTAGTAGCAGATCGTTCTCTAGTTTTAAAAATTGACCTACAGAGAGGACTTTTTTCAGTTCAATTAGTTTATTCATCTTTTACTTTTTAGGTTTGTTTTAACTGGCGGAGTTTGGTTTGTAATTCCTCCTTACTTTTTTATAAACCGATCCAATTTGGAATCCATACGTTAAAAACGCAATTAATGTTAAAAAGTTATCCAATGGATAACAAAAAGTAAATTTTGTCTTTCATTTGAAACAGATTTATTTTATAAGCTCAGAAATTCAATGGATTGTGGATATTTTTGAGCTATGCTCCAATCAAGTCAAATGTCAGGATCAGCGAATAAACAGAGGAAGATTCTGATTAGAGGGAGTTATTTGGCTATAATGGTATTGACCATTTGTAACGCATGCAGTCTCGGACAGACTGTTCTGAAGCCTGAAAAAGGAGCAGACCTTTTGTACATCCAGGACAGTCCGAAATACGAGCGGAGCCTTTGGAGAAGTACCTACCGTTGGAGGGATACGGCTGTGGTTCTTCAGGTTCCAGTGAAAACAAAATAAGATCCAAGCTGCATTCCTATTAGCCCCTCCAAATATCTTGCCTTTCGCATACAGATGAACGCGATCTGGCAGGGTTCATTCACTTTTAAAAATGGGCATAAAAAAAGCGTCCCCCGGGTGAGGACGCCTTTTTTATGTGTAGGCCTTCGATCAGGCCGGTCTATTTTTTTGGTATTTACTCTTGCGGAAGATTATTTTTTCTCAAAATCGTCAGCGGTCGGAAGTACATCCGCATAGGTTCTCAATTTGCTGCGGCTGCGGCTGTAGCCAAAGTAAACCAGCAGCCCCACGCCCATCCAGATGAAGGCCACCTTGAGGGTCTGGCTGTCCAGGCCCACGATCATGGCCAGGCAGATCACAGCTCCCAGGACCGACACCACCGGGGCAAAGGGGACGCGGAAGGGGCGTTCGATCTCAGGACTTTTTACCCTCAGGATCCATACGCCGATGCTCACCAGCACAAAGGCAAAGAGGGTGCCGAAGCTGGTCAGGTCGCCGGCCACGTGTCCGGGCACAAAAGCACCGAATGCGCCCACAAAAAGGAAGAGGATCCAGTTGGCCTTGTAGGGGGTTTTGTATTTAGGGTGCAGCTCGCCAAAGGCGGACGGGATCAGTCCGTCGTTGCTCATGGTATAGAAGATGCGGCTTTGTCCCATCAGCATCACCAGGATGACCGAGGAGAATCCTGCGAGGATGGCTACGGTCACAGCCGTGGCGAGCCACTGGTAATCGACCATGTAGGTGCCGATGGCATAGGCGACAGAGGCTTCCCTTCCTTTTTCCGGATCTACGAAATCCTTCCAGGGGGCAACACCCGTGAGTACGTGACCAAAGAGGATGTAGAGGATGGTGCAGACCGCCAGGGAGCCCAGAATGCCGATGGGCATGTCGCGCTTGGGTTGTTTGGCTTCCTGGGCCGCTGTGCTCACGGCATCAAAGCCGATGAAGGCAAAGAACACGATCGCAGCTCCGCCGAGGATCCCGCCCCAGCCGTGCTTGTTCCAGCCGCTGTAGTCCGCGATCACCTTGCCCCCCTGGTCCACCACGGGCGGAGTGCCTTCCGGGATCATGTAGGGCAGGTGGTTGGCCGGGTTGATGTATTGCCAGCCAAGGGCAATGAAAAGTATGACGATGGCCACCTTGATAAAGACGATGATGGCATTAACAAAGGCGGATTCCTGTGTGCCCTTGATCAGAAGCAGGGTCAGGATCAAAAGAATAAACAAGGCCGGTGCATTCATGATGCCGGAATGGTGTATCCCTGCCGAGTCCGTAAAGCTCTCAAAGGGCGAATGGGTCCATTCATAGGGTATGACGCCGTCAAAAAGCTTGTTGAGGTATTCGCTCCAGGCAATGGAAACCGTGGCGGCTCCCAGGGCGTACTCCATGATGAGGGCCCAGCCGATGATCCAGGCGATGAGTTCGCCCATGGTCACGTAGGAATAGGCGTAGGCGCTGCCTGCGATCGGGATCATGGAGGCGAACTCCGCGTAGCAGAGACCCGCAAAGGCACAGCCTACTGCGGCCACGACAAAGGACAGGGTAACGGCTGGTCCGGCAGCTTGACCGGCTGCCGCGGCCGTGCGCACAAACAATCCGGCGCCGATGATGGCACCGATGCCCAGCGCGATGAGGTTGCCGGCTCCCAGGGTCCTTTTGAGGCCTTTTTCTGAATCAGCGGCCTGCTGCAAGATCTGTTCGATGGGTTTTTTTAAAAATAGACTCATAAGTTGGTTTTTACTGAGTGTTTAATGGATGAGTTTGAATAATTGAAGAAATTTATTGCGGTTCTGCATTTATTTTGGACTTGTTGGCAATGGCCAGAAAATACAGCGGGATCCCCGACAGGACGATGATCAGTCCGGGCCAGGTGAACTCGGGTTTGAATGCGATCAGCAGGATGCAGAACGCAGCCCCCATCAGCACGTAGGCGATGGGCAGAAGGGGATATCCGAAGGCCTTGTAAGGCCTCTCTGCATCGGGCCTTTTCCTGCGGAGGATGAAGATGCCCACGATGGTCAGGATGTAAAACAGCACCACCACAAAGGAGATCATGTCGAGGAGCTGGCCGTATTTGCCGCTGAGGCTCCAGATGGAGGCCACGACGCATTGGGTCCACAAGGCGACCTGCGGCACTCCGTTTTTGTTGAGGTGGCCGACCTTGCTGAAGAAAAGCCCGTCCTTGGCCATGATGTAATACACCCGGGCGCCGGCGAGTATGAGTCCGTTGTTGCAGCCAAAGGTGGAGACCATGATCAACAGGGCGATCAGGGTGGTGCCAAAGGCAGGGAAGATCTTGTTGGCTGCGGCGACGGCCACCCGGTCATCGACCGGAAAGGCCAGTTCGTCCAAAGGCAGGACGTTGAGGTACATCAGGTTTGCGGAAAGGTAGATGACCGTGACGATCAGCGTGCCAAACAACAGGCTGAGCCCTATGTTGCGCCTAGGGTTTTTCATTTCTCCGGCGATGAAGGTGACATTGTTCCAGGCATCGCTGCTGAAAATGGAACCCACCATGGCGGCAGCTATCGCACCCATCAGGGCGGATCCCGAGATCCCGATCCAATCCCCGGGCTGCAATTGTCCGGTGGCATCCGGGCTGCCGGAATTTTGCATCGCGTTGAAGCCGGTGCTCCAGTTTTGGGCCCAGAAGCTGTCCTTTACCAGCAGGAAGCCAAACAGGATGAGACCAAAGAGGGCGAGCAGCTTGGCTGAGGTGAACAGGGATTGTATGAACTTGCCTTCCCGTATGCCCCGCGAGTTGATATAGGTCAGCAGGCAGATGATGAGGATGGCGACCAGCTGTCCCGAATAAAGTTTGAAAAACCCGGCGTCGTACAGCAGATAGCCGTTGCCCATTTCCGGTACGAGGTAGGCCAGGAATTTGGAGAAGGCCACGCCCACCGCAGCGATCGTGGCAGTCTGGATCACGGCAAAAAAGCTCCAGCCATATAGGAATCCCATCAGCGGGTTGTAGGCTTCTTTCAGATACACGTATTGGCCGCCGGCCTTGGGGAACATCCCGCAGAGTTCGCCATAGCTGAGGGCCGCAGTCAGGGTCATGATGCCCGTGATCAGCCAGACGGCCACGAGCCATCCGGCGCTGCCCACGTTGCGGGTGATGTCAGCACTGACGATGAAGATCCCCGACCCGATCATGGAGCCTGCCACGATCATCGTGCCATCAAACAGGCTCAGCTCGGCCTTGAAATCGCTTTCTGGTTCGGTCATGTTTGTTGTGTTGCCTTCAGGTATAAATGGCCAAAATACTAAGTTCTGTTAATTTTTATGAAAAGGATTGTGAGCGGAAGGAAAATGGAAAGGAGCGGAGTGTTTTAAATTATTTAATATCAATTGCAATACATATTAAAAATATTATAATATTAAAATTGAATTAATGGAGTCTTTTGCCCTGGGCCAATGGCCAGAGGCCTTTCACTTTTGGTCACCGCCGTTTAATACCCTTCAAAAAATTTGTTAACGGGATGGAAATAAAAACGAAAAATATGACGTACCTTGCTCTCTGTTATGCCATTATTAAACTCAATTTTAAAATTGTAATGATCATGAAGAAAATCTTGTTATTCGCTTTTGCGGGCATGCTCCTGAGCGGCATCAGTTCCTGCGTCAATGATTCCACTCCTGAAATCCAGGACAAGCAACTCAGCAAGGAAACCTTAAACCAAATCAAGGCGCTGGGCTTTGGCACCGATGGGGCTGTGGCTCTCGACGGCGGCTACCTGGTCGAGGGGGACATCTTCCTGACCGAGGAGGACCTGCATGGACACGACTGCGGCGTCCACAACAAGCTCGTCATTGCCAATGAAGAGCAGTACCGCACGACCAATCTGGTGACCGGCCTGCCCCGCACCATCACCGTAAGCGTATCCGGTAACCCGCCCCAGGGATTTTCAGCCGCGGTGGACAATGCCCTGGCCCGCTACAATGCCGAAAACCTTCAATTGACCTTCCAGCGAGTTTCTTCAGGCGGCAACATCAACATCAAGATCGTCAACACCGTACAATACATCGCCTCGGCCGGCTTCCCTTCCGGAGGCAACCCTTATCCTGAGATCAAGTATG
>CAYXKO010000117.1:0-7027 GCA_964465435.1 uncultured Saprospiraceae bacterium
ACTCCGGGCTCTCCGATCAAAATGGGATTGTTCTTTTTCCTGCGGCTGAGGATTTGCGAAACCCGCTCTATTTCACGCTCGCGTCCCACGATGGGATCGAGCTTGCCTTCCTCGGCAAGCTTGGTGATGTCTCTGCCATAGTTGTCCAGCACCGGAGTTTGCGACTTGGAACCGGCCTTGCGGGAAAAGGAGGATGAGGCTGGCTCATCTTCGTAAGAGTCCGGATCATTGGCAGAAGCGGATATTTCGGGCATGTCCTCGGCTGAAGCGTCCTGGGAGCTTATATAATCCAACTCCGACCGGTATAATTCGTAATCCACATTAAAATCCTTGAGTATGGAGCAGGCCAGATTGTCCTGATGCTTTAAGATGCTGAGCATCAGGTGTTCGGGATAAATTTCGTCCTCGTGGTTGCTTTTTGCCTCCAGGTAGGTGAATTTTAAAACCTTTTCCGCCTGCTTGTTCAGAGGGAGATTGCCGACCTGAAAGGTGGTCTCTTCTCCTTTGCGGACCGGTATGGCCTCAATGATCTGCTCCTTGAGCTCTGACAGGTCGATCTTAAGGGAGTTGAGCACCTGAATGGCCACATTGTCCTTTTCTGAAAGGATGCCCAAAAGGATGTGCTCCGTCCCAATATAATCATGCCCCAGCTTTAGAGCCTCCTCCCTGCTGTTGGCCAATACCTTCTTTACTTTTTCAGAAAATCTTTTGTTCATCGATGGAATTCTGTTGCTTACTTGAACGATTTGTTTATGAAAATAGTCTGATGTGTGGAAAACACCTGGTGGTAAAGTTTTGTTCCGTAGAACGGCCTTGCATAAGTGGATAACCGGTCAGGATCGAATATCAAAGTTTATTTACATTTGCAGTCTCAAAAGTATTGATTTTATTCTGTTTTATAAAAGATATTTATTTGTTTAATATGTAAATATTTATTTATAAAATGTTTATGTTTTTTAATTATTTATAATATCTAAATGAAATATCAGGTCGACAAACAGGACAGGTATGTGGTCTTTACCCTGGAGGAAGCCAACCTCAATTCTGTCATAGCTCCTTTGCTCAAATCGGAATTTGTCTTTCTGCGCAACGAAGGGGTCCGGAATCTAATCTTTGACCTGAAGGAGGTGGATTATATTGATTCAAGTGGCTTGAGTTCCATTCTTACCGCCAACCGGCTTTGGAAAGACCACGGATGCTTTGTTCTTACCAATATGAATTCCGATGGGGTTAAAAAGCTGATCGAGATTTCCAAGCTGGATACCATCTTGACCATAATCCCTACACTGGATGAGTCCATTGAGTACGTTTTTATGGAGGACATCGAGCGGGACCTGAATGACGAGGAGGAGTAACACGGCGTTTGAACTCCTGATTCTGGGAAGTTCGTCTGCAATCCCATCTGACAGCAGACACCCAAGTGCCCAGTTGTTAAACATAAGGGACCGATTTTTTCTGATTGATTGTGGTGAAGGCACCCAAAACCGCCTTTGGGCCCACCGGGTGCGATGGACCCGCATCAGCCACATATTGATTTCCCATTTGCATGGTGATCACGTCTTTGGGCTACCGGGTTTGCTGACCAGTCTGAGTCATTTGCAGCGAACTCAACCTCTGGTTATTGTGGGCCCTCAAGGCATTAAAAATTTTGTGGAGAATATTTTTACCCACAGCCGCACCCACTTGAGTTATGAACTGACGTTCATGGAACTGGACTCTGAATCAGAAGGGATATTAATGGATGATGGCCTCGTCCGTGTCAGGTGGTTCCCACTGGACCACAGGATCCCTACGGTTGGCTATCGTTTTGACGTGGAGGAAACCTACAGGAAATTAAAAATAGACCTGGTTAGCGCCCGCCCCATTCCGGTCAATAAATACAGAGACATTCAGGCAGGGCGCGAGGTCTCGGATTTGGATGGAAACAAGTACGAAGCAGACGAATTGTCTGAGATCGTGCACTACCATAAGTCCTATGCCTATTGTTCCGATACCCGGTATTTCGAGTCAGTTTTAAAAAGCGTCAAAGGGGTTTCCGTTTTGTATCACGAGACCACCTATCTCCACGCATTGGCGGGAAAGGCTCATGAGACCGGACACAGTACTGCGTTGCAGGCAGCTGAAATAGCAAAGAAGGCGGGCGCCGGAAAATTGATCACCGGACATTATTCTTCGCGGTATGAAGATCTTCTTCCCATTCTCGATGAATGCAGATCTGTGTTTGCCGAAACAGTTTTGGGCCGGGAAGGATTGAAAGTGGAAATTTAATCTCTTTTGGAAGTTTGTATCTCCGGACCGTATTCCATTCGGTTGGCGTATTCGAGCGAGCCCAGTCTGAATGCGAACCGCAGTCTGGGGGTTTTGAAATAATGGTCTTCCAGTCTGCAAAAAAATGCCTGATGTGCCGGAAATAACGACAATCCGGCAGAAGCGGGAATTTGTCTGAAGTTGAGAGCTGCAGGGTCTAATTGAGATTTGCGGTATTGTTTCATCAGATCATCGCGAATCCAATATTCCAAACGATTTGAATCACCAGATTGTGCCTGAATAATGCAGCTTGAAACAAGGAAAAGGAATATGACTCGATTCATCTCAGCGAATGATCCTGGCCCTTCTGAGCAGACGGGTGATGTAGCTCCGGAAAAATGGAAATTGTCCGAGGGGAAGGCTTACCAATAATACCATGATGGGCCAGATGGCCGTTACCAGAATGATATAGGAAATTGTCCACAGGATGCCATTGTCGATACCCAGTAAAGGCATCAGGATTTTTCCAATGTAACCTGTAAGGCTACCTCCGAGAGCAAATACGCAAAGGATGAGAATGAGCTGCGGAAAACTGACATTCCACCTGTTTTTGAGTTTTTCGAACATGCTGGTCTTAGGTTTGAATCACACCTACATTAAATTTTTTGACAGGAGCGGAAGATGCCGCCTCGATGCCCATGCTTAGCCATTCGCGCGTCTGACGGGGGTCGATGATGGCGTCCACCCAAAGCCTGGCAGCTGCATAGTAAGGTGTCGTTTGTTCCTCGTAACGCTGGCTGATCTTGTCAAACAGTTTTTTTTCTTCTTCCGCATCCGGTTCTTTTCCTTTTGACTTTAAAGCTGATACCTGTATTTGCGTCAGAACTTTGGCAGCCTGTCCTCCTCCCATCACGGCAATTTTTGCCGTGGGCCAGGCCAGGATCAACCTTGGATCATAGGCTTTGCCACACATGGCATAATTGCCGGCCCCATAGGAGTTTCCTACGATGATTGTAAATTTGGGTACAGTACTGTTTGCTACGGCATTTACCATTTTGGCGCCGTCCTTGATGATACCACCATGTTCGGATCGCGTGCCTACCATGAATCCGGTCACGTCCTGGATAAATACAAGGGGTATTTTTTTCTGGTTGCAGTTCAGAATAAACCGGGTGGCTTTGTCGGCAGAGTCGGAATAGATCACTCCGCCCATTTGCATTTCTCCCTTGGCAGATTTGATGACCTGCCTGTCATTCGCTACAATGCCCACCGCCCATCCGTTGATCCGTGCGTAGGCGCACAGGATGCTTTTGCCATAATGTTCTTTGTACAGGGTCATGGATGAATCATCCACAATGCACTCGAGGATGTTCATCATGCTGTAGGGCTTGATCCCTCCGGAAGGGTAGTATTTGAGCAGATCTTCCGCTTTGAATCTGGGTTCGACAGGTTTTTCGCGACTGAATCCTGCATCGGGAGGTTTTCCCATTTTGTCCACCAGGTTTTTTATGGTGTCGAGGCATTCGCGGTCGTCTTTCATCTTGTAGTCGGTCACGCCGGAAATTTCAGATTGGGTTCTGGCACCACCCAGGGTTTCCTGATCGGTAATTTCCCCAATGGCCGCTTTGACCAGATAAGGTCCTGCCAGAAAAATGGAGCCCGTGCCTTCCACGATCAGTGCTTCGTCCGACATGATGGGCAAATAAGCGCCTCCGGCCACACAGCTGCCCATGATCGCGGCAATCTGCGGAATGCCCATGCTTGATATGATGGCATTATTTCTGAAAATGCGTCCAAAGTGTTCTTTGTCAGGAAAGATCTCATCCTGCATGGGCAGGTACACGCCCGCACTATCGACTAGATAGATCAGGGGTAGCCTGTTTTCCATGGCTATTTCCTGAGCCCTCAGGTTCTTTTTACCCGTAATGGGAAACCAGGCCCCGGCCTTGACAGTGGCGTCGTTGGCAATGATCATGCACAGGCGTTTTCGCACATAACCGATGACCACGACCACTCCGCCGGCAGGGCAACCGCCTTCCTCCCCGTACATGCCAAATCCTGCAAAAGCGCCTATTTCCCAGGATGGAGTATCCGGATCGAGCAGGTATTCTATCCTTTCCCTTGCCGTCATTTTCCCCTGGGACCGCTGGGCTTCCAGTTTTTTGAGTCCACCTCCCATCCGGATCCGGTCCAGTTCGCGGTTTACCTTGCCAATGGCAATTTTTAATTCGTCTTCGTTCTTGTTTTCTTCGAGGTCCATGAAGCCGCTGATTTTACGGTGTTGAATGTAATACAACGCTCAAAAAGCATAAGTGTTTGAAATTCTTCATGAATACTCAAATTCGAAATCAGGATGGTGATTGGGTTTGGAATAATTGGGAGGATGATATTTTAATTCAAAATTAGGGCGGAACACAATGTTTCCTTTAGACCGTCAAGTACTTCGCACGGGGCTTGTGTTTGTTTTTCAAAACCTGCCCTTAATTAATCGGAGAAATACAACTTTGTATCAAAGCTTACAGCGCGCAGATAGGCGGGGTATATTCGCTATTTTATGCTGCTTCGGATTCAGTTGAAATCCTGTTCGGGATTCCAGAATCCAGGCAGTTAAAAATTGTCAATCCATTGATACATGGTCGTGGACAATAGGGTTTTGCCAAGATGCTGATGCCACTGGAGGGAGTCGCGGAATCATGGTCAATCCTTATTAAAACTGTAAGGGTATCTGCCTCTGTACTCTTCATAGAATCCGTCCAGGGAAATTTTGCCCTGTGCAGCTTCAAACTCGCGGATCATTTCATCCACATTGGTGATTTTCTTGCCATTGACATGGGTGATGATGTAGTTGGGGATCATGTTGGTGTTCCATATTTTGCTCTCCCTGTATATGCTGAGCACGCGGACCCCCTTTGTCTTGATGGTCGAGATCTCGCGTTCGCTCAGATCCCTAACCTCAAATCCGAATTCGATCAATATCGGATCGCGTCGTGTGCTGATGAGCTCGGTAGAATTGATTTGATTCTTCAGGACAGCTTTGGCGGTAAGTTTCTGTCCGTTTCTCCAATACGACAGACGCACCTCCGTGCCGGGCCTGTACCGGCCTATGATCTCCTGTAACTCGGAGACTGAATTAACGATCCTGTTATTCACCTCCAGGATGATATCGTCCGGTTTGAGTCCGGCCTCATCGGCGGCACCGTTTTTTGAAATATTGGAAATATAGACTCCGGCAACCCTATCCAGGCCAAATTGCTTGGTTCTTTGGTTATCCACATTTTCAATGGTAACGCCGAGCAGACCTCTTTGCACCGTGCCAAACTCCTGCAGGTCGTAGATCACCTTTCGGACCAGGTTTGAAGGAATGGAAAAGGAATAGCCTTCATACCTTCCGGTAAAGGTCATAATGGCAGTATTGATTCCGATAAGCTCACCGGCCGTATTGACCAATGCGCCACCCGAATTGCCCGGGTTTACGGCCGCGTCTGTTTGAATAAAGGATTCGATCCTGTATTGCTGGTTGTTCAGAATATTGATGTTTCTGGCCTTGGCAGATATGATCCCTGCGGTCACTGTGGATTGCAGGCGAAACGGATTTCCGACGGCCAGGACCCATTCTCCAATTTGCGCTGAATCCGAGTTGCCAAAGATCAGATAGGGCAGTCCCGTTGCCTCAATTTTTAAGAGTGCCAGGTCTGTATTGGGATCCGTCCCTATGAGTTTGGCCTGGTATTCGTGATTGTCGTTGAGCATGATCTGTATGCTCTTGGCCTTTTCGATCACGTGATTATTCGTAACAATATAGCCGTCCGGAGAGACAATGACGCCTGAACCGGTGGACATCCCTTTGTTTACCACGGGCATAAGGTCTTGCCCGTCCTGGATGCATTCTATAAAGACCACAGCCGGTGTGGCGATCTTGGAGGCAGTCATAAAATCCGTAGGAGCGCTGGACTGCAGATTGGAATGGATCCGGTCTGATTTGATCAGCCTTTCCAATACCTGCTGGTTTTCTTGCTGATTTTGTTTAAGGAGCAATTCCCTGGATTCAAATTTGTGATAAAAAAAATAAAGAGTGGCAAAGGTCAAAAGAGCCGTCAGAAGAGCTGTGACCCCGATTGAAATCCATAATTGCTTGTTCATAAATATATTATGTATAATCTATATTCGTTATGCATCCTTGCAAAAACCGTGCCTGATTGTCAGGTCCTTGCCGGATTGATAAACAAACAAAAATTTTGCACCGATGATTACCTGATCAAATTTAAAGTTGTCTTAAGATCCAGCTGCCTCATGGAGCCACACAGGTCCAAGACCGCTTTGAACTGAACGATGTAGGTGTCAACAGGGGCGGGTTCTCCTCTGTAATTGCCATTCCAGGACTCCATGGGGTCGTCGGATTCAAACACGATCTGTCCCCAGCGGTTAAAAATCCGGATTTTGTAGCCATCGGGCTCAAATAAGGTACCTGCTTCGATAACGGGTCTGTACTCGTCGTTTTCCATGTCTCCGTTGGGCGTAAAAACATTGGGCAGTTGTATCTTTTGGCTTGCAAGGCTGGGATCCTGGCTGAGGGTATAAAAAATTTCAATCTGATCGCAACCGTTTGAATTCAGGATGGTCAGGGTATAATTTCCGGGTTTGTCAAAATACTGGCTGGTGTCTTTTCCGATTTGGCTGTTGCCGAGCCGCCACACGAAATTGGCGGAATCGGGCGGAAACTGAAATGCTCTCAACAGCTCTGCTGCGTGGATTGTCGTGTCCTTGCAGATCTCAAAGCTAT
>CAYXKO010000118.1:0-7025 GCA_964465435.1 uncultured Saprospiraceae bacterium
CACTTTTTGCGCGACAAAAAGTGGGAAAGTTAAATTACATAAATTATTTTGGACATGTGTGAAACAGGATTATCTTTTTAACTGATCCTTTTAATTAAACTCTTAAGTCTAAAAACCAAATCTTGAATTCTTCACTTTTGGTTTAGATAGAAAATCTCAGTTAGCCTTTATCCTGATTCCCAAAATTAATTCCTTTCTTAATCCGCTTTTAGTATTTTTGCCTGCGACACATGCTGATTTTGAATACTAAAAGCCATAAGATCATGATGCCACAGTTTATTCGTCTTGGACTTTTCTTTACAGGATTGGTTGTTTCAGCCATCAATCCGGTGGATTATTTCACCTGGACCCTCGAGGTGGTCCCCGCTCTGGTGGGCCTGGGCGTCCTTGCCTGGACCTATAAGAACTTCCAGTTTACGGGACTGACCTACAATTTCATATTGATTCATTGTTTCATCCTCTTTATAGGGGGGCATTATACCTATCCGGAGGTGCCCTTGTTTGATTGGATCCGGGATGCCGTAGGCGGAACCCGCAATAATTACGACAAATTGGGGCATTTTGCCCAGGGATTTATACCGGCCATGATTGCCCGGGAGGTTTTTGTCCGGCAACAGGTCGTGAAACCCGGATTTTGGGTAGGCTTGTTGAGCGTTTGTGTTTGCCTGGCGGTCAGCGTATTCTATGAATTGGGAGAATGGGGCGTGGCTCTGTCCTCAGGGGATGCTTCCGATGCTTTTTTGGGGACTCAGGGCGATAAGTTTGACGCGCAGTCGGACATGTTTTACTGTCTGATCGGAGCGCTTTGCATGGTGTTTTTTATGTCAGGTGTCCAGGATAAGGCCATTGCCAGGAAAATCGCGGAATAAATACCGCCTATGCCGGGTCTTCCAGAAAGTACATGTCTATTTCCCCTTTGTTTTTGGCGGTCAGCTTGCCCCGGTATTCCAGCTTGAATTTGTGCTGAATCAGCCGGCAGGTTTCACCGCTGACATTGATTTTTCCGGGTTCGCTGGCAGATTCCATCCGGGCTGCTGTATTGACGGTATCTCCCCAGATGTCGTATGCAAATTTTTTCACGCCCACAATGCCAGCGACGACCGGTCCGGAGTTTAGTCCGAGTCTGATTCTGAAAGTGTCAGGTTTCACCCGATGCCGGTCCAGCATGAAGTTTCTGATATCAAGGGCAGCCTGGGCGGCTTTTTCTGCATGAAGCGGGTCGTCCACAGGCAAGCCGGCGGCGGCCATATACGCATCTCCGATGGTCTTGATTTTTTCCATGCCGTTGCGCTCGGCGATCTGGTCAAAGCTGCGAAAACACTCGTGGAGTTCCTGTACCAGCTCTTCCGGCTTCAAATTCTCCGCCACTTTCGTGAAATCCACAAAATCGGTAAATAGAACGGTGACCGATTGGTAACTGCGCGCTTCAGTCTCGCCTTTTTCCTTCAGTTCCTCTGCTACCTCATGAGGCAGGATGTTCAGCAGAAGCTTGTCCGATTTGCTCTTTTCCGACTCAATGATGAGGTTGGATCTTTTCTGGTTCTGGTAGTTCCGGTAAAAGGAAAATGACAGCAGGGTCAACAGTCCGAGACCGCTTATAAAAAATATCCTTTGATTCTTTTGGGATTGCAATTCCTGCTCCTGGAGATTCAGTTGTGTCTTTTGCAGTTTCACCTGAGCGGACTGCAGTTTTTTTTCGTTCTCAGCCACGGTCAACTGCTCCTCCTTGATCTTATTCTGGCTTTGGGATACCTGCAGTTCTGCCTCTGTTTTTAAATATTCCAACCTCTGGACTTCTTTTTCTTTTTTGGCAAGTTGGATGACGTTTTGCTGCAATTTGATTTCCTGTTCTTGTTTTTGAGCCTGCAGTATGGATTGCTGGAGTTTGACATCGGTGAGCAGTTGTTGCTGTCGCAGGGAGTCTTCGGTTTTGCTGAATTCAAACTGCAACGCAGTGCGGGTTATTTGTTTTTGCACCTCCGCATTGTCCACCTTCTGTTTGACAAGTATATACTGCTTGTAGGCGAGATAGGCGCTGTCCAATCGATTCTCTTTCTCATAGATCCTGCTCAGGTTATCCCAGCAATTTGCTTCTATGATAGATAGTCCGGTGGTAACAGATATGTTCAATGCCTGAAGGGTATTGCTTTTGGCAAGCGATGATTCCCCTTTTTGTAAAAGTACTTCTCCTCGTCCCAGCAATGTACTTGCAATTACTTCCTCATCCTTGATTTCTTCTGCAAGAGGCAAGGCTCTTTCATAATATTCCTTGGCCAGGGTCCATTCGCCCAGATCCTTGTACAGGTTACCAATATTTAGAAGACTGGAAGTAATGTTTTTTTTATCTCCCAGCCTCTCGCTGAGCGACAATGCCTTTAATTTATGGGTTAGAGCCAGGGATTTATCTCCCTTTTTATCATAGGCATTTCCCAGATTGTTGAAGATGCCGGATTGAAAGGTGGTATTGGAATTAGCTTCGGCAATCGAAAGTGCCTTTTGGTTGTATTGTACTGACTTGTCATAGTCCTCTAATTCAAAATAGATATTCGCAATATTGCCATACACCTGTAGCAATGCGTTCTGATTTCCGGTTTCTGTGTTGATCTCCACGGTTCTGTAGAAATATTCCAGTGCCTTGGGATATTGGAAATTGGATTGATAAATGAGTCCAATGTTGTTGTAGTTGTTTGCTATCCCTTGTTTGTTGTTTATCTTCTCGTTTATGTCCAGGGCCTTGAGGTATAGGTCCAGGGATGAGGGGAAATTTCTGGCTCTCAGATGACAGGCGGCTTTGGCACTATAGGCATTCGCCAGAAACTTTTTCTGTGGCAATAGTTCACCAAGCAGGATCGCCTGGTCCGCATAGCTTATTCCTTTTCCGGGGTTGTAAGGGGACAGATTTCTGGCAAGGTCTGTTAATATTTTACACCGGATGGTATCATCTTTGAGATACGTCTCAGCCAGGTTTGAAAGAGAATCCAGCAAAGGGGACTGGGCTGTACTTTTGGTAAGTACAAATAGGGAAAACAGGATGCAGAATGGAAAGTGTTTTTTGATTTGCTTCAGGATCATTCTGCCACAAAGATCACGTTGACGCAGGGAGCCACTCTCAGAGAATTGGTCTGGGATGGAAATGAGTTAGCTCCGGGGTCTGATTCTTCGTGAAAGGACTCGATGCTGATATTGCCCACCTTTCTGGGAAAATCAAAAGCCGTTGAATCCTTTTTCTGGATCCTGTAAAATGAGTTGGCTCTGATTGAGATGCCCAATTTTCTGTTGGATTCAAGCGCTACTGACTGGATGTTTTCAAATGCCGGCAAGTGGTCTTTGTCTGAGTCAATTTCTTTTTCTGCCAAAAGGGTGGGGGTCGGTCCGGAAAGGTCCCATAACTTGACGTAAAATTTTCCAGTGGTGGGTAGTTTAAGTCCCAGACGCTTGATTTTTCCCTTTTTCAGGGTCTTGAATGCAAATCCGTATTCCCAGTTTTGACTTGCGACCGGCACGGTGTCGATCACAATGTTTTTATCCTCCAACAAACTGAAAAAAGGTCCTTCCTCTACTTCATTGTTGTCTTTTTCGCATGCATTCAGCAGTAGCAAAACGCTCAGACTGCTCAAGATGATCCGGATCTTATTACTCACTATGATTTGGTCTTGTTTGATGCAAATTTAACGGAACAGGATTTAATTGTCTTGATTTATATTGATTCCCGTAAAATTATTTGTCCTTCCATATCAACAATTTTAATAATATATAGTGGATTTGTATGGCCATTTATGCCTACCTTTGATTTAATTTAATGGGTGCTTATGTGGAAACTTACTTCGTTCTTATTATTAATTTGTTTTATTTTTAATTCATATCAACTTGAAGGTCAGTTATTTGACGTTCCAAATGGCCTGTCTCTCAGAAAGACATTTTATGACTACAATACGATCCGGGGTAAAAACAGCAGTGCAGTCCGTGAATTTGAAAACGGCTTTGAGCTGGCTTACCTAAGGTCGTTTTCTGATAATTTTGCCGTGTTTGCTCCTATAGGGTTGGGTTCCTACAGGGATAGTCTGAGTGAAGGGATCAGAAGTCCCTATTTATCCGTCGGCGCCCAGGCCCAGTACCATTTTACCAATGCCAAGTGGTGGATCAATCCATTCGCAGTGGGCGGGGTTAATGCCGTTTTTCCCCAGGACAGGACATTCGGGTTGGAATTGCCCCTGGGTCTTGGAGCAAATGTAAAATTCCATCCTCAGGTTTTCCTTCAGGCCCAGGCTGATTTTAGGTTGTCGCTGAAGGATTGGGAAAATCACCTTCAGTATACCGCAGGCCTGGTTTACCTGTTGACCAATAAGAAAAAGGACAGTCCGAAGGCCGCAGATGCGGATGAGGATGGGGTGCCGGATGAACTGGACCTTTGTCCCAATGAAAAAGGATCGGCCAAACACATGGGTTGTCCCGATAGCGATGAGGATGGCATTCCAAACCACAAGGATAAGTGTCCGGAATTGGCAGGTCCAGAATCTACTATGGGTTGCCCGGACAGCGACATGGATGGTGTACCGGATAACGAGGATGAGTGCCCCAATTTGAAAGGTTTGAAAGAATACAAAGGCTGTCCCGAGCCCGACAGAGATGGCGACGGTGTTTTGGATAAGGATGATCAGTGTCCGGATCAGGCGGGACTTTCCGGAATGGGGGGATGCCCGGATAGCGATGGGGATGGTGTGGCTGACAAGGACGATAAGTGTCCGGATGCTGCAGGACCCAAGGATAAAAATGGATGTCCGGAAACCTTCAAGGATTCAGACGGGGATGGAGTGGACGATAAAATGGACGAGTGCCCCTTTGCCGCAGGTCTTAAGCAGTTCAATGGGTGTCCGGATTCGGACGGCGATGGCGTCCAGGACAAGTTTGACTCCTGCCCTAATGTTGCAGGCCCCAAAACAAACAAAGGTTGCCCCCTGATAGAAAAGAAGGATCAGGAAGTGCTTGAATTTGCCATGCGGGCCGTGCAGTTTGACCTGGGCCGGGCTACTCTGAAGGTAGAATCCTTTCCGATACTGGATAAAATTTCGGGAATCTTGAAAAAGTACCCCGATTACAAGCTTGAAATCGGAGGTCATACGGATAATACCGGTAGTGCAGGATTTAACCTGGAGTTGTCTGAAAAAAGAGCGAAGGTTTGTTATGAGTACTTGATTTCCAAAGGAATACCTCAGGGAAGGCTTAGTTATGTTGGTTATGGCGCGAATAATCCCGTAGGAGACAATAAAACGGAACAGGGCAGGTACCTCAATCGCAGGACCGAGTTCAGGATGCTGCCAAAATAGATAATTGATTAAATCTCAATAAAAAAGGGAATGCCGGAGCCGGTATTCCCTTTTTTGTTTGGGGGCTTCTGCTATCTTTGCGCTCAAATTTTAGAGCATCGCATGGCAACAACATCAGACATTAGAAACGGTATGTGCATGGAGTTTAACAACGACACCTTCGTCGTAACTGAATTTCAGCATGTCAAGCCGGGTAAAGGAAACGCTTTTGTAAGGACCAAACTTAAAAGTCTCACATCCGGAAAAGTCATAGAAAACACTTTTATGGCCGGCCACACCATCAACGAAGTTAGGGTGGAGCGCAGAAAGGTTCAATTCCTGTATAAGGACGAAATGGGCTATAATTTTATGAATTCAGAGACCTTCGAACAGGAGGCCCTGGACGAAAAGTTAATTGAGAATGGCGAATTCCTGAAGGAAGGAATGGAGATCGAGGTATTGTATCATTCACAAAAGAATATTCCTCTTACCGCTGAACTTCCGGCACATATCGTGGTCGAGGTGACCTATACCGAACCCGGAGTCAGGGGTAATACCGCCACGAATGCAATGAAATTGGCAACCATTGAAACAGGTGCGGAAATTAAAGTACCTTTGTTTATAGAACAAGGTGAAAAAATAAAAGTGGACACCCGTACCAGAGAGTATGTTGAAAGAGTCAAATAAAAACGCAAAGCTATGAACTTCAAAGAGATACAAGAACTTATCCGCCTGGTCGGGAAGTCCGACCTCTCCGAATTCAAAATGAAGGACGGGGAATTCGAACTTACCATCAAAACCCAGAAGGGCGGTAAGCCAATGGATATGCCTGCGGCAGCTTATGTTCCTCCGGTTGCACCGGTGGCATTGCCGGCACCAGTGGCCCATTCCAGACCTGCGGAACCTGTGCATACCGAAACACCGGCTGCCGCAGCCAGCTCTTCCTCAGCACCCAAAGATTCAGGTAAAAAGCAAATTGAGATAAAATCACCCATGGTAGGTACTTTTTACAGGTCCGGGTCACCTGAAAAACCTCCTTTCGTCAAGGTAGGGGACAGCATCGATGCAGGTACCACTGTGTGCATCATTGAAGCAATGAAGCTCTTCAATGAAATTGAAAGTGAGGTAAAAGGAACCATCGTGAAGGTCTGTGTCGAAGATGCTTCTCCGGTGGAATACGATCAGGTCTTGTTCATCCTCGAGCCTTAATTTCTACTAACCTTAGATTATTCCCATGTTTCAAAAAATATTGATTGCCAACAGGGGTGAAATTGCCTTGCGCATCATCCGTACATGCAAGGAAATGGGCATTAAGACAGTGGCCATTTATTCAACTGCAGACCGCGAAAGTTTGCACGTTAGGTTTGCAGATGAGGCTGTCTGTATTGGGCCTCCAGCATCGTCTCAATCCTATCTTAATATCCCCAAGATCATGGCTACGGTCGAGATCACCAATGCCGATGCTGTGCATCCGGGATACGGCTTTCTGGCAGAAAATGCTGAGTTTGCAGAAATATGCGGCCAGTACGGAATTAAGTTCATTGGACCCACTCCGGATCAGATTCGCAAAATGGGCGATAAGATCACTGCCAAGGAGACGATGATCAAATGTGGTGTCCCGGTTGTGCCGGGTTCGGATGGTCTCCTCAAGGACAGTAAACAGGGAAAAAAACTTGCTCTGGAGATCGGATATCCCGTGATACTAAAGGCCACAGCCGGAGG
>CAYXKO010000119.1:0-7015 GCA_964465435.1 uncultured Saprospiraceae bacterium
TGCCCAGTTTTTTTAAGGCGGCCAGCGCCTCAGGCACCAGGGTCTTATGGCCGGCGGCCAGGGAAGAGATACCCAGCACGTGCACATCCGCATCAAATGCCTGCATGGCTGCCTCTTCAGGAGTCAAAAACAGAGGAGCGATATCCACGTCAAAACCGAAATCTGCGAACCCTGAAGCAATGATCCGGGCTCCCCGATCGTGACCATCCTGACCCAGTTTGGCGATCAGTATTCTTGGTCTGCGGCCATCTGCCTCTGCAAATCTGTCCGAGAGCTTGCGGACGCGGGTGACTTCATCCTGGTCTCTGTAGGCTCCGGAATAAACCCCGGACACTGAGGGGTTGCTTGCCTGATAACGGCCATAAACCTTTTCCAGGGCGAGGCTTATCTCCCCCAGGGTTGCTCTTGCCCTTGCCGCTTCAACGGCCAGCCCCAACAGGTTTTCCTTTCCATTCTGAGCTGCCCGGGTCATGGCATTCAGCCAAGCGGTCACCTTGTTTTCATCTCTTCCGGAACGCAAATCCTGTAATCGCTGTATTTGCTCATTTCTGACGAGCTGGTTGTCCACTTCCAGGATGTCGAAGGCGTAAGACGTGTCCTCTCGAAAAACATTGACCCCGATGATCTGATCCTCGGCGGAATCAATGCGCGCCTGCTTCAGCGCTGCCGCTTCTTCAATCCTGAGCTTTGGCAATCCTCTTTCAATGGCCTTGGCAATACCTCCTACCGATTCCACTTCATCTATATGTGTCCTGGCCTTTCTGATCAGCTCCCTGGTAAGATCCTCCAAATACCAACTGCCTCCAAACGGATCCACGGCCCTGGTGACGCCACTTTTTTGCTGGATGTACTTTTGTGTATCCCGCGCCACCTTTGCTGAAAAGTCTGTTGGCAAGGCAATGGCTTCATCCATGGAATTCGTATGAAGGGACTGAGTCCCTCCCAATACGGCGGCCATGGCTTCGATGGCGGTACGTGCCACATTATTGACCGGATCCTGCTCTGTGAGACTCCAGCCCGAAGTCTGACAATGTGTGCGCAGGGCCAGGGATTTTGAATTTTCCGGATTAAACGCAGAAACCAGTTCGCTCCACAGAACTCTGGCAGCCCTCATTTTGGCGATCTCCATGAAAAAATTCATGCCTATTCCCCAGAAGAAGGAAATCCGGGGTGCAAAATCATCGATCTTTAACCCGGCTTTCAGTCCGGCGCGGATGTATTCAAGACCATCGGCCAGTGTGTAAGCCAATTCGAGATCTGCCGGAGCGCCCGCTTCGTGCATGTGGTAGCCACTCACGCTGATGCAATTGAACCTGGGCATGTACTTTGCACAGTAAGCAAAAATATCGGATACCAGATGCATGGAAGGTTCCGGAGGATAGATGTAGGTGTTGCGCACCATGAACTCCTTGAGGATGTCATTTTGAATGGTTCCCGACAGCAGTTGAGGAGGCACCCCCTGCTCCTCTGCAGCCACGATGTAAAATGCCATGATGGGAATCACGGCGCCATTCATGGTCATGGACACAGACATCTGATCCAAAGGGATCTGATCGAACAAAAGTTTCATGTCTTCGACAGAATCAATCGCAACGCCGGCTTTGCCGACATCGCCTGCCACGCGCGGGTGGTCAGAATCATATCCTCTGTGTGTAGCCAGATCAAATGCCACTGAAAGGCCTTTTTGTCCCTGGGCCAGGTTTCTGCGGTAAAACTCATTGCTTTCCCGCGCATTTGAAAATCCAGCGTATTGTCGAATCGTCCAGGGCTGTGTGACGTACATGGCCGGATAGGGGCCCCGCAAAAATGGAGGTTTGCCCGCTATCCAACCCGCCCATTCGGGATCGAATGCATCGGGTGAATAACGCTCCCTGACTGCGATTCCTTCCGGACTGATCCATTGGGTTGCTCCTTCCATGGTGATTTATTTTTCAGTTCTCTTGTCATGCCAGTCAGCCATGGACATCCTCACCGGGGCGGCCTGGCCGATGTGATCCAGCCATGCCTTCAGGGCCAATCGGGCGATTGCTTCTCCCAGACCCTGGGGCAATTGCAATTTCAGGTAGTCTTCATGCCAACGAGAGACAAAACCGGTATCAAAATTTCCGGACCTGAATTCCTGGTGGTTCAGCACGTATTCGCAAAACGGCAATGTGGTCTCCACGCCCGTGATCTCAAATGAGCGGATTGCCTTGATTAATTTCAGAATGGCGTCCTGCCTGTCAGAACCGTGAACGATCAGCTTACCGATCATCGGATCGTATTCCACCGGAATGGTCATCCCCTCGCGATAACTGTCATCCACCCGTATCCAGGGGGCTTGCGGGGATCGATACCGGGTCAAAGTGCCTATGCTGGGAAAAAACTGATTTCGGGTGTCTTCTGCGCAAATCCTCACTTCCATGGAATGACCATTGAGCTGAATTTCATCTTGGCCCAGGGGCAATGGCTTTCCTTCCGCCACCCTGATTTGCCATTCCACGAGGTCCTGGCCGGTGATCATTTCCGTGACGGGATGCTCTACCTGCAGACGGGTGTTCATTTCCAGAAAATAATAATTGAGATCCTCATCAACCAGAAACTCCACCGTGCCTGCGCCGACATAACCGCAGCCCAGCGCCAGTCTTACGGCATCCTTGCCCATCCGCTCCCTGATCTGGGGAGACAGACAGGAAGAAGGAGCCTCCTCGATGATCTTTTGATGGCGCCTTTGAATGCTGCATTCCCGTTCAAACAGATAAACGCCCTGGCCATGCACATCGCAAAAAACCTGCACTTCGATGTGCCTGGGCCTTGAGACATATTTTTCAATAAAGACCGATCCATCCCCAAAGGAGGAAAGCGCCTCGCTGGATGCCTGACGCATTTGTTCGGCCAGTTCATCAGCTGAATGCACCAGGCGCATCCCTTTTCCGCCACCGCCTGCGCTGGCCTTGATCAGCAGCGGATAGCCGGTCCTGGCTCCAATTTCCAGAGCTTCTTCAACAGAAGTGATCGCCTGGTCCGTGCCGGGCACCAAGGGAACCTTGAGCCTGGCAGCAGTCTGCTTAGCCGCAATTTTGGAGCCCATCTGGTCCATGGCGTCAGGTGGAGGACCGATAAAAACCAAGCCGGCCGCCTGTACCCTTCTGGCGAATTCTGAATTTTCACTCAGAAAGCCATATCCGGGATGGATCGCATCCGCGCCCGTGCTCAGAGCCGCGTTCAGGACCTTATCCATATTGAGGTATGACTCCCTGGAAGGCCCTGCGCCAATATGGACCGCCTCATCAGCTTCCATGACATGCGGTGCGTTTCTGTCCACATCGCTGTAAACCGCCACCGTGCCTATGCCCAGATCACGAGCTGTGCGCATGACTCTCAGCGCTATTTCTCCCCTGTTTGCAATGAGTATTTTCTTTATCAATTCTTTGTTCTTAAGGTTTGAATGAAATTATCAGGTGTTCCAATATTTTAGAGCTTAGATCCTCCACGTAATAAGAGCCCTCGAGCGGATCCCTGACCAGATCGAGATGCGCTTCCTGCTTGAGAATATGCATGGTGTGAATGGCTGTTCTGACCCAATCCTGAGAAGGATCATCCGACAGGAAATCCGAAGGCAGCATCCAAACCGTTTCCGCTCCACCCAGGATTGAGGCCAAAGCGGCTGTAGCCTGGTAGATCTGATTGGCGAAAGGCTCAGTGCCCAACAAGGAATGGTCGGTCCCCGCTTCTATGACAAATGGGGGGAAATCAGGCAGGGTAGAAAGCATCCGAAAAGCTCTGATCGCACAAATGCCAGTCAGAAAATCATCGGACAAGCTGATCCTGAAGACCAGCCTTGATCCCGGAAACCCGGACTGAATAATTTCCATTTTGGTTCTGGCTCCACTCAGTATTTCCTTCCACTTGTCAGCCTCCCTGACTTTTAACTCAAGTACCGGAGTGAGGCTTATGCCATTGTTTTTGCCCAGAATGGTTGTCAGAGCATCCTTAAAAGCGAGCGCGGTGTCCCAATCACATTCGAGATTCAAGGGGCCCTCCAAGGACTTAAGGGAAGCCAGGGAGATATCTCCGGCCTTCCTCAACCAGGAATCGGAAACACCTATGGACAAACGGATCATGTCCAGGTAAACCCCTTCCAGCAAGAATGACAGATCTGCCGCAGTCTCCTCCGGATTCAGATCGAAGCGCAGATGCTCCGCTCCGTGTATCAATGAATACCGGATCAGGTCCCTGAGGTGAGATGAGGAAAACCAGCCCAGGTTTTTATTCAAAACGATCCCGCCAGAACGTGCTGGCGCTTGCAGCGACGAAAGATCAGGCCAGGCCTTATCCTGCAGATCCTCGAAATGGGGAAATGAGTTTCCTCGGATCTCTCCAAAAACAGGATGCGTGATCATGCCTTCGGCGTCTTTCCCGACGAGCCTGATCCAATCTTCCCTGGAATAGTAGGTACCTGAACTCATGTGGGCATTCATTTTAAGCTAAGCAAAACATTTCCCTTATCCACCTTCATGCCCGCTTTGACCGCCACGGCATCAACTTCCGAATCAGCCTGAGCCCGGATTATATTTTCCATTTTCATCGCCTCCAGGGTCACAAGCTTATCTCCTTTGGCAACCGACTGGCCCGGCTGTACATGGACATCCAAAATAAGACCTGCCATCGGGGCCTTCAAAAACCGGTCCTTACCCGCATCGCTCCTGGAAAGATTCAGACCGGAGATCAACTGCTCCAGTTCCGTAACGATCCCGCAGCTGTAGGTTCCATCTCCAACTCTTAATTCCAGCTCCTTCTCCCCTTCCGATAAATTCATTATTTCGCCCTTCAGGGAGAGGTTCTGATAGATCAAATGATACTGGCCGGGACCGAGTCTTGAGATATCAAGTTCGCCCAATTCCTCATCAGAAACCTTGTATTCGTGAAAACCTATTCTTATTTTGTATAACGCCATGATGAATTTTCGTAAAAAGGAGAGGCAAATCTAAGGCCCAATGCCCAAAAACCAGCAACATTGAACTCAAATCTGATCGATTCCCCAATATTGCAGGACCCCGCTTAGTAAACAAACTTCCGGAATAAATGATGCGCGTCCTATCCCTCAAAAAAGCACATGAATTGGATACAGGCACCGGACCGTCCCATATTGTGGATCTTAAGCTTGTACATTCTATTCTCCATAAGTTGATGCGGTTGATCGGCAACCTTAATCTGAGAGATGGCTGATTGCCCCTGAACTTCCTATTCTGCCGCCTGTGCTCCGATTAATTCAGACAACAGCTTTTATGACCTCTTATACAACTTCACTTTAACGCTACCGGCATTTCTCAAAATCCTGAAACAGGAATTTCCGGTTAAGGTAAAGATACATAAAATGTCCTTTATATGGCCTGCATGCAGCCATGCAATGAATATTCATGTCGGCAGCTGATCAGGAAAGCGGGTCCAGGCCCCAGGATTCATATCCTTCCCATGGACATTCGAGCATTAATTTTTCAGAACCCAGGGGGTGGTCAAACTCAAGGCGGGAAGCGTGAAGACCTATGCGAATTTGCTCGGTGCGCTGTGAGGCTCCATAATGCTGATCATTCCAAACAGGATGACCCAAAAATCCCAAAGAAGCTCTGATCTGGTGGTACTTTCCGGTATAAAGCCTTACTCTCACCAAAGAATAATCCCTTGATGCGTGGATGCATTCAAAATCGGCCCTGATCTCCCTGAAGCCCGGACCGGGCTCAGTTTTTACTTCTGCTTTAAACAGCCTGTCGTTTTTTCTATGCCACAACCTTGGGACCGGAGCCATGGCCTGGGCATTCCCTTCTACCAAGGCCAGATACTCCTTCCTGACCGAGCCCTTTTCAAACAACTGATTCATCACCTTAAGAACAGATGCTTTTTTTGCCACTGCAAGAATGCCCGAGGCCGGTCTGTCCAGCCGGTGACAAATTCCGGCGATCAGATTTTTTGCCTTCTGTCCGCTATCGTGATAATGAGCCAGCACCCTCGATTGAACGCAATCCAAATCCTGCGACCTGCCCGGTTCACAGGCAAGTCCCGGAGGTTTGTTGATTACGATCAGCGCCTTGTCCTCAAATACAACCTGCAGATCCATGAATCAGCGCAGGATGGTTAGGTCTCCCTGAAATATCTGGGTCTCCCCATTTTTCCATTCTATTTCAGCCATCCAAACATAAACGCCGGGATTCAACAGCTGACCCTTATAGCTGCCATCCCAACCATCCTCAGGCGTATTCGGCCTTAGGTTTTGGCGGAAAAAAACCTGGTTGCCCCAGCGATCAAATATTTTCATCATTCGGATCTCTTTGTAACTGTCCTCGGTCACAACCGGAAAAAAAGAATCGTTGACACCATCCCCGTTGGGGCTTATGGCCGTGGGGAACCAAATCCCCCGTTTGATTATGGAAACCTTAACCCTCGCAGTGGCCGTACATCCATTCAAGTTGGCATAAGTAACGGTGTATTCCAGATCCCTGTCGGGATTTATTATTTCAGGTTCCGGACAATCGTCACAACTCAGGAAATCCGAAGGGGACCACTTTATCCAGGCAATCGAGTCCTGGCGCGTCCCAAATACCGGCATCAACCTGAAGGTTTGACCTTCATCCAGTTTTATTTCCGGCACGATGCTCAGCGAAACTATGGAAGGGGTATCTATATCAAAGTCCCTGTTGAGCACACAGCCATTGGCATCCACGATGCGGAGCCGGTGGCTGCCCGGACTAAGTCCGGATGCAGTGGTGCCCGGGAGAGGATTATTATCCAAAAAGACCGTAATTGGTCTTTCCCCTCCGACAACATTCACCAGGCTTGCAGACGCCTGATCGCCACTGCAGAAAGGCTGAACCAGATCCAGGATCACATCTGACGGGATGTTGGTATTTTCAGTCACTGCGACAGAGTCGGTCTGCTGACAACCATTGGAGTTGTCAATCACATGGAAGCGATAGACAACCGGAGCGGATACGGTGCAGGATTGCATGTCAGGAGATGAAACAATGTTACCGCTTTGGGT
>CAYXKO010000120.1:0-6888 GCA_964465435.1 uncultured Saprospiraceae bacterium
TAGCTGCACAGGTTGTCCGTGACCGTGACCGTATATTTGCGGGCCTGGTTGACCCAAACGGATTCTGTATTTTGTCCGGAAAGAAGAGCAGAGTCCGGAGACCATTTGTAGGAGTAATCACCGCTCCCTGAGGCCATCTCCACCTCGATCAGCAGACTGTCTCGTTTGCAGTTTACCTTTTTCTCCGGTATCACAGTGCCGACCAGTTCATCAGGAGCTTCAAACTCTATGGAAGCCTCCTGCTCGCAGTTGATGCCGCCATTGGAATAAATTACCTTGAGTATGTAAATACCGGATCCCCTCGCCCTTGCCTGCAATCCATTATGCGAAATGATGCGCCCACCGATCGTAGACCATTCGTACCGGATGTTGGGACCGAATGAGGAACCAAGTCCTGTAAGATCGAAAGGCTCGGAAGAACATTTTGGTTTTTTCAGGATGTCAATTTTTGCCTTCAGGTCAATAATTTCCACAGTGACCTCGTCCATATCCGAGCATTTTTCAAATAATGCCAGATCATCGACAGCAAAATCGTTGCCTCCCCGAATACCGGAACCCTCGTTCAGGCAAATTTGTGTGGATCCGGATGTTGCGGTAAAACAAACTTCGTATCGCTCCCAGTTGCACAGGCTCCCTGCGACCGTGGCTCCTACGGTATTGCCATTAACTTTTACACTGAGTTGACCCGGATTGGCCGAGACCACCGAGGTATGCCAAAATTCAAAAAGATACATCCGTCCTGCCAAGGTCGGGATCGTTTGACACCAGAAATTGGTACCGGCAACCGGATGACCATTGAGCAATAACATGTTTCCCCCACCGGAAGTATGGTCCCCGCAAGGACTGAATCCACCGTTCCAGGAGGAGGGATTGGGAGTCACAAAATACTCCCCTTCTGTCGTGTTGACAAAAGTATAATTGTAGTTGGAAGTAAATCCGGAGTTGCCGCTTTCAAAATTACCGTTTGTGATCAGGTTTGTGGTGGATACGCCCTCTGCAGTCAGTTTGAAAGTGTATTTACCGGGAGTGCGGGTAGTAACCAAAGGGTCAAGGACATCCGGACTGCTGAGGTTGGCAGATGGCGTCCATTTAAAACTGGTATAGGTTCCCTGGATGGTACCCTGAAGCTGGATCAGCTGGGACGGGTCGCAGATGATCTGATCAGGACCTGCATCGGCATCCAGTCCTGAACATTGGGACAAAAGGTAATTTGGAATAAACAATATAACCAGAGAAAATAATACGGTGGAAATATTTTTACAGAAAGTCATACTTAAAATTACTTTTAAAATCATCTTTGGTTCTGACTCCATTCTGTTTTGACGATTTAATGCAAATCCCAGAATCCAATTGATAATTGAAAGGTTCTTCATATATGATCATTAAATCAAGCCAAAAGTTGTTTCCAATTAAATTGTCCAATTAGTGTAAAGTTAAGCAAGAAAGTTGAGATTTCCGCAGAGGTTATTATTTAGTGAATTACGTAAGTCTGTTTCAGGATCCTTTAGGATTATAGCAGATGCCTGAATGCAATTTCTGAAAATTGTAAAATTAATTTTTCACAATCGGCATATTAAATATAAGGATTACATATGATGCATATTTAACTGGAATCGTTTTTGGTTTCCTGTTAATGAACTGAAAGATTCAAATTAATTCATTATGTATACCGATTTGAGCTGTCTGTCTAATTGCAAGATGTAAAATCCACTGTTTAAATTTGAAACATTCAAAGTAATTTCAGAACGCCCCTGCGTCATTTCTTGTATAAGACATTTCCCAAAAATATCGCTTAGAATGATTTTATAACTACCCTGAACCGGTTGAACTCGGATCAACAAATGATCTTTGGCCGGGTTTGGAAAGACCTCCCAGTTAAGCTCATCTTCTTCAACCGGAAATATACTGGTAAGGGGTTGTTCATAAATCCAGACCTTGCCATCCCGGGTAGCCATAAAAACCTTATTGCCATCTACGGCCAATGAGCCTTGTGAAAGTCCGTCATTTTGCCCTGAAATCCCGGTATTAAAGGGTACCCAGTTGATCCCATCAAAAGAGGTATAAATACCAACACCGGGAGATCCTGGATTACCACCTGAATGAAAGAATATCTGACCAAGAGAGGTTGTAACAATGCGACTTACCTGCTGACCACTTTGGACCAGGTAATCCGGGAGCCCGGATAAGGGTAAGGCGGTGCCATTTGTCAAATTGGCAAAACCCATTTTATTTTTCCAGCCGAGACTCCACATGTCAGCACCGGACCATATGACCTTGTCATCAAGAGTGAATCCAATGGAACCCACGTTTCCGCTTTTTGATAATGAGGTAAGGGGACTCATTTGATCTTGCTTGTTTCGATCAAATGAATCGCAAGCATATAAATCAGCAGGATGCCAGGACCGGCCCTCATCATCGGAATAAATGACTCCCGCAGTTTCTGTTCCTGCATAAATCCTGCCCCGATGATCAATGCTTAATGAAAAAATCGCCCCATCAGATTCGGATTGATTTAAAAGACTGGGATAGTAGCAAGGATAACTATCCTTTATGGATTTACTTTCGTTAATCGCTTGAAATGTATTTCCATTGTCTAATGATTTATAAATATAAGCCCAGCGAGTACCTGCATAAATAGCCCCGGTTGGGGAGGTAGCGAAGCAGAAGCCTCCAAGTGTCGGTACCACATCTGAAGTGGCAGCCTGCCACTGGGATGAATTTTGATCATATCTGAATATCCAGGGTTCTGACACATCTGTTCTGAATATCCCGACCAATGGTTCGCTGAGCAGATTGTATCCAAGTCCAACAATATTATTCTGAATAGACATTGGCCTTGGAATTTGGGGCAGTTCCGTAAAATTGCCTTGTATACTTTTTGTATTGGCTTGATAGACATAACCTAATTTTAGTCCTGTCCCCAGTAAAGTGTAATAAATATTGTGATTGGGTGCAACTGTCATTCTTGGGTAAACTCCGGAAGGCAGTCCCTCCGCCCATAGCCTCCAACTTCCGGTCTGACCGTGCATGATTGAGGGGTAAATACTGGAAATCGCAAAAATGATTGCAGAAAGCGAAAGGAACCATTTTATTTTACTTATCCCCATATTATTGTTTATTCGATCGTGAATTATAATATGGTATTAAACATAAATCGCGATGGAATCAGATTGATTCATTTCGATTTTATTTAAACCAGTTTTTTAACTCGTTTACTACTTCCACCGGTTTTTCCGCGTGAATCCAATGCCCGGCCCCTTCAACCAAATGAAATTCGGCATTGGTAAACAAGGCCTTCACTTTTGGATATTCGGTAGGCGGCATATAATTGGATCTACCACCCAGCAGGAAGCAAACCGGAGTTTCAAGAGGAGTCTGTGGCTCTACGGAAGTGCAGATCTGTCCATAGGAATCAATTATAGCGGTCAGGTTGCATTTCCAGGAAAATTTATTGTTTGGCAGTCGGTCGAGATTCTTAAGAATGAATTGCCTGGTGACAAGATCTGTAATCTTACCGGCCAGGAATGATTCTGCATCTGCTCTTTTCCCGATATGGTCGATCGGCATGGAGAGCATGGCATCCAGAATTATTTCGTGTCCTCCCGGATATCGCCTGGGCGAAATATCCACCACCATGGCTTTGCGAATTTTCTCAGGCGCATCCGCCATGGCCTGCATAACCACTTTGCCACCCATCGAATGTCCGCATAGGAAAATTTCTTCCCGAGTGGTCTCATCAACCAGGCGAAGAAGGTCTGCCGCCATCGAGGGATAATCCATATGCCGTGTGTGCGGGGAGCGTCCATGATTGCGAAGATCAACCAGATAAACGGTATAACTTTCAGATAAGGCATTGGCCACGGTTTGCCAATTGTCCAGACTGCCCAACAGTCCGTGGAGAATGTATAGCGGTGGACCCGAACCTGATTTTTTATAATGCAATGCCACTGTCTCAATTCCCATAATAGCCGTAATTTTACGGGTTATATCCAATATTAAATGTCTGTTTTCAAATTAAATTCTTCCTACGCACCTTCCGGGGATCAACCGGAGGCTATCCGTCAGCTGACTGACGGAGTTAACAAAGGCGAGCACAGTCAGGTTCTCCTGGGTGTTACGGGCTCGGGGAAAACATTCACCATTGCCAATGTGATTGCCAATACCGACCGACCCACCCTGATCCTGTCCCACAACAAGACCCTAACGGCGCAACTCTATGGAGAATTCAAGGAATTCTTTCCTGACAACGCTGTCGAATATTTTGTCAGTTATTATGACTATTACCAACCGGAGGCCTATGTTTCTGTCACGGATACCTATATAGAAAAAGACCTGGCCATAAACGAGGAGGTAGACCGCCTTCGGCTCAAGGCCACCTCTGCGATACTTTCGGGACGCAGGGATGTGATCGTGGTAGCAACGGTATCCTGCATATTCGGAATGGGTAATCCGGAAGATTACAAGGCCGGCATTATCAGACTCCAGAAAGATCAGATCATTTCCAGAAACCAGTTTCTGTACAGGTTGGTGGACAGTCTATATAGTCGCACAGAAGGAGATTTGAACAGGGGACAATTTCGCGTCAAGGGCGATACGGTGGACATCCATCTTCCCTATATTGAAAGAGGCTTGCGGATCCATTTTTTTGGCGATCAGATCGAACAGATCGATGAGATAGAACTGAGCAGCGGAAAAAAAATAAGCAGCATGGAATTTGCCGCCATTTTTCCTGCAAACCTGTATGTAGCCCCAAAGGACCGATTGAAATCAATATTACAGGAGATCGAAAACGAGTTGTTTGATCAGAAGAAATATTTTGAATCAGAAGGCAAATATCTGGAGGCAAAACGCGTGGAAGAGCGCACACAACTCGACCTGGAAATGATGCGGGAACTGGGCTACTGCAGCGGAATAGAGAATTATTCGAGGTTTTTTGATGGAAGGGTGAAGGGAACAAGACCATTTTGTCTTTTGGATTATTTCCCCGACGATTATTTGCTGGTCATTGACGAGAGCCATGTGACCATACCTCAGATCAGGGGAATGTGGGGCGGAGACCGGGCCCGCAAAATGAATCTGGTACAATTTGGATTTCGCCTACCTTCCGCACTCGATAACCGCCCACTGAGCTTTGAAGAGTTTGAACAGCAGATCAATCAGGTCATTTTTGTAAGTGCCACTCCGGGTGATTACGAGATGGGTCAAACGGAAGGGCTGGTGGTGGAACAGGTTGTGCGGCCAACAGGATTGCTCGATCCACCGATCGAAGTGCGCCCCTCCATCAATCAGATCGATGATCTTCTGGAAGAAATTCACAACCGCAAGGAAAAGAATGAACGGGTGCTGGTGACCACTCTTACAAAAAGAATGTCTGAGGAACTCTCTAAATATTTTCAAGGTCTCAACCTGAGGTGCAAGTACATTCACTCGGAGATAGACACGATGGAAAGGGTGGAGATATTGCGGGATCTGAGGTTGGGGGACTTTGATGTACTCGTCGGGGTAAACCTGCTGAGGGAAGGACTTGACTTGCCGGAGGTTTCACTGGTGGCCATTCTCGACGCAGACAAGGAAGGTTTTTTGCGCAACGATCGTTCCCTGACGCAGACTGCAGGCCGTGCAGCCAGAAATGCAAACGGACTGGTGATATTTTATGCAGACAAGATTACGGACAGCATGAG
Source organism: uncultured Saprospiraceae bacterium (assembly GCA_964465435.1). GTDB lineage: Bacteria > Bacteroidota > Bacteroidia > Chitinophagales > Saprospiraceae > Vicinibacter. Next base: position 5,682 of record CAYXKO010000120.1, read on the forward strand.
ACGTACCATGGAAGAAACCGAACGCCGCAGGGCTAAGCAGATCGCTTACAACCTGGAACACGGGATCACTCCAAGAACACTCAGCAAGTCGCGGGAAGAGATCCTTGAGAAATCTTCCATCCTGGATCTGCGTGGCAAGGGACCAAAAATCTATACGGGACCTGAGGAAACTTCCATGGCAGCCGATCCGGTGGTTGATTACCTGAGCCGCCCGCAAATTGAAAAATTGATCGTGGAGGCTGAAAACAAAATGAAAGCGGCAGCAAAAGACCTGGACTTTATCTCTGCCGCACGATACCGCGATGAAATGATCCTGCTGAAGAAAAAATTACAGGGTATCTGATGCGGGAAGTCTTGTTTTAGAAAGAAGATTGGGCGAGCTTATGCCTGAATTTTCCGGTCCTTCCATTCCAGGCTTACCGGCAGCCAGGACATGATTCCCAGAAGCAGCAGGTACAGGAAATATATTAACTCCATAGGCAGAAAGTACCAGAGTAATTTGCGTCTGTTAAAAAAGCGGCAGGCCTCCCAAAGCATTGCGAAGTCCAGAATTAAATGGAAAGCGATCAAACCCAGTGAAACAAGCAGAAATTCCCTGGACCCGTATACAAGAGCCAGGATGGGCGATGCGATCAGGCTGGCCTTACATAGCCACACCAATGCCGAGGTGAACATCAGCCCCTGGCTTCCGGCCCGTTTCAGTTTGCCGGACCACCTGAGTCGCTGAGAAAAGAAATCAGACAAGGAGGAAACAGGCTGGGTCTGAACTATCGAATCTGCGGATTTAAGCACCGAGATGCCCGCAGGATTCATTTTGTGGATTTTGCGAATCAGAAAAACATCGTCTCCGGAGGCAATGTGTTGGTTGTTTGCATAGGGATCTGATTCCAGGAAAGATGATCTTGTAAAAGCCATGTTGGCAGCACTGCCAAGTTGAAAAAGCCGGGCATGCAGTCCTCCGGCCTGCAGCAGGAAGGTGTTCATAAAATCCAACTCCTGAAATACGGACAGCCATCCTTTGCCACTCCGGGTTTTTACTGGGCCTATGATGAGGTCCTGGCTGGGCTTATTTTCATAAGCGGCTACGTGCAGTCTGATCCAGTCAGCGGGAACCACGCAGTCCGCGTCCGTAGTGAGGATCAACTCCCCGCTTGCATGATTGACCCCATAGGCGATGGCTTTCTTTTTGGATCCCTGGCTGGTGGTG
>CAYXKO010000121.1:0-6871 GCA_964465435.1 uncultured Saprospiraceae bacterium
ATTTTTTTTTTTTTTTAACATTATGAGGATTTTCAGGTTTCAAAAACCTGAACTCAATGGCTGGCCGCGACTGGACGCGAACCTTATTTTGTTGGGGGAAATAATCCTGATCATAGGCGTATTTACCATGAATAGCGCGGATGGCCTTTTACAGTCCCTGGACCCTGCGCACTACCCTTCCACAGGACGTTTATACATTTCCTCTTTCATATCTGATCAATTTCTGATCGCTGCCACCAAGGAATCCTTAATCATACTGGAGCGATTCGGCTGGTGGCTTCACCTTATCGCCATTTTCGGATTTATTTTATACCTGCCCTACTCCAAGCATCTGCATATATTTCTGGCTTTTCCCAACAGTTATTATTCCCGATTAAGCCCCAGGGGCCAGATGGTTAATATTCCCGTCATAGAAAATGAAGCCCGGTCAATGATCGGACTGGCCACCAAGGAAGGCCTCGAGACACAGGAAATTTTTGGCGCCTCTGACGTTTTCCATATGAATTGGCAAACCCTTCTTGAGGCTTATTCCTGCACTGAATGCGGAAGGTGCACTGCTTCTTGCCCTGCCAGTCAGACAGGAAAATCTTTAAGTCCCAGAAAAGTGGTAATGAACATCCGCGACCGCATGGAGGAAATTGGCAAAAATATTGATGATGGAAAACAAATGGTCAGTTCATATGACGATGGCCGTTCGCTGTTTGACTATATTTCCAGAGAGGAAATTTATGCCTGCACCAGCTGCAATGCCTGCGTTGAGGCATGTCCGGTTCTGATTAATCCACTTGAACCCATACTGGCCATGCGCCGTTACGATATTCTTATGAATTCGGGTGGACCATCCGAATGGCTTTCCATGTTTAATTCACTCGAGAACAACCAATCGGTTTGGCAAATTCCCGAATCCAGAAGCGCCTGGACCCATAAAGTTTGAAATATTAGCTGATTGAACATGAATAACATACAAACAGTTTCGGAAATGATTTCAAAGGGCGAAACCTTTGATGTATTGTTTTGGGTAGGTTGTGCCGGGTCTTATGATGCCAGAGCACAAAAAGTATCGCGTGCATTTTCTGAAATCCTGCTTAAGGCCGGCATTCGATTTGCCATATTGGGCGATGAGGAAAAATGCACAGGCGACCCCGCCAGAAGATCGGGAAATGAATTTCTCTTTCAGATTTTGGCCCTGCAGAACATTGAAACCTTGAACCAGTATGAGATAAAAAAGATTGTATGTACCTGTCCGCATTGTTTCAATACAATTGCCAATGAATATCCTGAACTAGGTGGAAAATACGAAGTGCTCCATCACACCCAGTACCTGAACCAATTGATTCGGGAAGGAAAAATACGAATCAAGGAAGACGGAAATGAATCAGCCGTAACCTATCATGATTCCTGCTATCTGGGAAGAGTCAACGAGGAATATGAGGCACCCAGGTCGGTCATTGAGAGCCTTCAAATGGAAATTAAAGAAATGAAGAGATCCAAAAAGAATGGCTTGTGTTGTGGCGCCGGAGGTGGACAAATGTTTAAGGAAGAAGAAAAGGGTGATAAAAGAATCAATGAAGAGCGCACAGCAGATGTAATTGAGACTGGCTCTTCCATAGTCGTTGCCAATTGTCCATTTTGTATCACTATGTTACAGGACGGGATCAAAGCCAAGGACAAGCAGGACCAGGTCATGGTTTATGATCTCTCAGAACTGGTAATTCAAAAAATGGAATAAAATGATGGACCTTATATCATTTCCATCCTCTTCAAGGGTGTGGATATACGGCGGGAATAAATTGATAGCCGATGAGTATATCTTGGATATCAATGATGAAATAGCGGATTTCACCAAAAGTTGGTCCAGCCATGGCATCCCTATAAAGGCCACAGGAGCCTTGATGCATAACTCCATCCTGATACTCATGGCAGATGAATCCACACAAAGTGCCTCCGGTTGTTCCATAGACACTTCCGTTCAGTTCATCCGGGATATTGGCAACCGATATGATGTAGATTTCTTCAACAGAATGATCTTTCATTACCTGAAGGACAACCAACCCAGGATTATCGAAGCAAGGGACCTTCCGGAAGCAGTCCAAAAAGGAGAAATATCAGAATCAACTTTATTCTTTGACAATCTGGTTGATACAAAGAAAAAATTTCAGGAGGAATGGATCAAGTCCCTCAAGGACTCCTGGCACAAGAGATTTGTTTGACTATTCAATTAGTCCATCTCACCCTATTAAGGCAGAGGAAATGTGAATTTGCCTAAATACAAAAAGCCACAGTAAATAAATGCCTGCCGGAATTGCTTCTGCCCCCGACAAGGCAAATCAGTTCGACACCCTGATTATTGTACTTTTTCCGGATTTTTTTTCATGAGGTCCTGAAGCACTTCCTCGTCTGTTTTACCCAGATTCTCCAACAATATCCTGGCATCTTTTGCAAACTGATTTGAGGGATACTTTTCAAGAAATTCATTGTAATACCGTGCCGCGTTTGTAGAATCATTTAAGGTCCCATCAAAGAGGAAGCCCTTCATAAACAGCGATATGGGAGCTCTGTCATGCCTGGGATAATTATCGATAATCCAGTCATACAAAGAGAAACTCTTCTCATAGGTCCGGAGCGTATTGGAAGTTTCAGCTGCTTTAAATAAATACTCTGGGGATTCCGGATCTTCCGGCAATGCCATGGCAAATGCCTCACAAGCATCAACAAAGACCCGGGCACTGGACTCATTGAATCCCTGAATACTATCCGCAAAAACAGCCCTGGCCACTTCCATCATTTTTTCCGCTGGTTCAACCACCTTGGGTAATTTGGATTTCAGGTCGGCGACCGCAGGGTCGCTGGGGAAAGCCTTAATGAAACAAATGGCCATCACATCTGCAACAGTATGTCTGCCGGCCCCGTGAAGCAAGCCGATCATCCTGAGGATTTTCTCCTTTCTTTCGGGATACTTGGGATAGTTTCTGATCAGATTATTCAGAAATATGATTTCCTGGTCCACTTTGCTCATTTTCTGGCTGGCCTCAGCGGCACTCAACAGCACCGCAGTTTGATCGGTACCCTTGGGAGAATTCTGAATGTGCTCCAGTATTTTGGAGATATAATTATTGTATGTCTCATCAGTTGCAGCGCTGTCAAACGCTCTTTGAGCCGTCACCAATTCAGGAGGCAAGGCCGTGGAAGATTCTTTACAAGACATTGAAACAAAGACCGTTAATACCGCAAATAGAAAAAAGTGACGCATTCCCTACGATTTTCCACAAATATAGCTCAAGTTAAGAATTAATTCATTGATTAACAAGCTATTTAAACTTAGCGCCTGGCAGGTTGTTAAACTTCCGTATGAAGCATACAGCATTCTGGTTCAGAAGAGATCTGCGTTTGCACGACAATCATGGTCTGAGCAAGGCTCTGATGTCCGGCCATCCGGTCATTTGTTTTTTTGTTTTGGATACTCATATCCTCGATAAACTGGAAAACAGATCTGATCAGAGGGTCCACTTTATTTTTGAAAGGCTGAGGCAGCTTAAGAACTCATTGCGCTCGGTCGGCTCGGACCTTGTTGTGGAATCAGGCACGCCACAGTCCCTGTGGCAAAAGTGGATTCGCGATTACGACATACATTCCTTATACACCAACAGAGACTACGAGTCCTATGCCATCCAAAGAGATCAGGACATAAAAGATATCTGCCAGGCAAATGGCATTGAGTTTAAATGCTTCAAAGACCATGTAATATTCGAAAAGGAAGAAATTTCAAAAAGCGATGGAAGTCCCTATACAGTCTTTACCCCATACAAAAGAAGGTGGCTTCACAGGATCGAAGAACTCGGGGCCGATATGGTTTTTAAGGATTACGGAGACGCCTTCAAAACTGGCTCATTTCTTAGTTTCTCCCATCCGAATATTCCTGATCCGGTGGAAATGGGGTTTCAGTTTTCCAAGTTTGAGTTTCCTGAATCAAAGCCTCAGTCCGATATCATTTTGAACTATGCAAAAACGAGGGATTTTCCATCTCTGCGTGGCACGAGCCGATTGGGAATCCACCTCCGCTTTGGAAGTATCAGTATCCGGGAGTTAGCCCGTGGCTATTGGTCTCCGGATAGCACTTTTATCAGTGAGCTCATATGGAGGGATTTTTATTCCATGATCCTCCAGGCCTTCCCTCATGTGGAGAGAGGGGCATTTAAACCGGCCTATGACAGGATTAAATGGGTCAATGACCCGATTGCCTATCAGAAATGGTGTGAGGGTCTTACCGGCTATCCTTTGGTAGACGCTGGCATGAGAGAATTGAATCAAACCGGATTCATGCACAACAGGGTCCGCATGGTTACAGCTTCCTTTTTGGTAAAACATCTTCTGACTGACTGGAGGTGGGGCGAGTTGTACTTCGCTTCCAAATTGCTGGATTATGATTTGGCAAGCAATAACGGGGGATGGCAATGGGCAGCCGGCTGTGGCACTGACGCAGCCCCATATTTCCGGATATTTAATCCCGAAGCCCAGCAAAAAAAGTTTGACCCCCAAATGGAATACATTAAAAAATGGGTCCCTGAAATAGGAACATCAGCCTATCCGCAACCCATCATAAATCACGAATTCGCACGTAAAAGATGTCTGGAAACATACAAAACCGCACTTAGCGAATAAGTGCGATTTAGTTGATATATCCTTGGATGTCAGGACTTCGGGGATAAAAAATTTTCAGCGATCATACACCTGGCACTTCCCCCTCCGATCTTCTCTATTGTTGGAATGCTTACAGGAAAAAGCCGTGTTTTATGCCCCAGTCTTTCCCGCTGATCGGGATTCAATGAAAGATAGGCACTTTCAGACATGACCAGCAAGGACTTTCCATTATGGCTTTTCAGTTGAATCATATTTCCCGCAAAGGAATTCATTTGTTCAAAACTGATCTCAACCACTTCCTTTCCTGTTTTGGCAAATTTTTCAACCAGTCCGGGCCTGGAAACCGGATCTACTGAATCCAGGCAAATCACGACAAAATCCACTCCGAGCGCCATCATTACATTGGTATGATAAATGGGAAAACCATTCTTATCGGAGGCTTCAAAAACAACAGACTCGTATCCAATCAAGCCCGCCAGTTTCTCCAGTACAGGCTCCATGGTCCTTTGGCTTTTACACGCATATACGATCCGGTGATCATGGTCAAATACCATACTACCCGTACCTTCCAGAAAAAGACCATGATCCTCAAAATTCTCCAGATGAATGCGCTCCAAGACCTCATAGTCAGTTTCCAATCGCTTAACCAACTCTTCAGACCTTTCATGACGCCTTAGGGCCGAGTACATGGGATAAGTGATCAGTTTACCATCCGCATGCATGGTAAGCCAGTTATTGGGAAAAACTGAATCCGGGCGCACAATTCTCCCATCATCCTGGTGGACCATCACATCGACACCCGCCTCACGCAAGTTCATAACCATCTGGTCGAATTCCTTTATTGCATTTTGGCTAATTTGTCTGACTTGATCAAGTTCAGGCCTTGTTTGAAACATATTATTTTCCGCCGTTTCAGCATTGAAACCAAAATGGGCGGGTCTAACCATCAGAATATGAGCAGTAAGTTGTTTTGAGATTGGCATATCAGCTGTTATTGTTAAGCATTGCTTCATTTTTTAATGATCCGGCAAGTTCATGTCCCAGGTACTTCTCAATAAGTATGTGAGCCAGATACACAAACGGAGTGGAAAAAATCGCAATGATAAATTTATAAATATAATTGACGGTACCGATGGCCAAAACCTGTGAGACAGACCACCCTGCTCCAATGCCAAACGCAATGAACAGAACCACGTAACTATCAATGAGCTGAGAGATCAGTGTTGACCCCGTTGCCCTCAACCAAATGGATTTTTCCCCGGTCCATTGCTTAATGCGATGAAAAACAAATACATCCAAAATCTGTCCGATCAGAAATGCCACCAATGATCCGACGATAATCCACATACCCTGGCCAAAAATCAGGCTATAAGCCTCATTCAGGTCTCCTACTTTTGAATCCGGATGAATGGAGAAATGAGATTGTGGCCAGAATCCGGCAGGTTCAAGCCTTACTGCAAGAAACACCACCAGAAAGGCAAAAAGGACCAGTGCGCTGGCAAGGTAAGATAAAAACCTAACCCCTTTGGGGCCGAAATATTCGTTTATAATATCCGTCAAAACGAACACTACGGGCCAGATCAATACGCCTGTGGTCAGGTTGAAAGACAAATTATCCAAACCGAACAAGCTAAGCCCAACCGGATTGATGCCCAATGTCCCTTCCAATGAAAAGATTTTAACCCCAAGAAATTCAGCAAGAATGACATTGGTAATAAAAAGACCCGAAGCGACTACAAACAGGATGACCTGCCTGTTTTTTGCTAGATTTAACATGACCAAATTTAAACACTCATTGTAAATTATGGTTTATAAGGATTGATGGCTAAAGTACCTATTAATTTCAAGACCGGAGAAGTCAAAAAAGAGCATGAGCTCGTGGTGGGCATTGACTTAGGGACTACCAACAGCTTGATAGCCAGCACCAACAATGGGATTCCCTCGATATTAAAGAGCGAGGACGGATCCAGACTTTTTGTGCCTTCTGTGATATACTTCCCACCCCAAGGAGAGGCATTGGTTGGTTCTTCTGCCCAGGCCATGCTGATCAAAGAGCCGGAATCAACGATATATTCAGCCAAGAGACTATTGGGAAAGTCCTTTAATGACCTGCGGGACAAGAGAAAATACTTTGGATACCACCTGGACGAAACAGCAAGTGAAAACAGTGTCCGGGTCATGGCTAACGGCAAATCCTATTCTCCCATTGAGTTGTCGGCCATGATTCTCAGAC
>CAYXKO010000122.1:0-6870 GCA_964465435.1 uncultured Saprospiraceae bacterium
GGTAATGAATTTGCACAGGAGGCATTGGCAAAGGGTGCCAAGTATGCAGTTGTGGACCAGGATCTGGATATTGAAAATGCAAATTTCATTAGGGTTGATGATGTTTTAAAATGTTTGCAGTCTTTGGCCAGCCTGCACAAGCGGAAGCTGGGAATCCGGACTATTGGAATTACCGGTTCCAATGGCAAGACGACCACCAAGGAACTTCTTTTTGAGGTGTGTTCCAGGCATTTTAATACCCTGGCGACAAAGGGTAATTTGAATAACCACATCGGAGTCCCTTTGACCCTGCTAAAATTGAAGCCAGACCATGAGCTCCTGATTCTCGAGATGGGAGCCAACAGACCAGGGGATATTGCTGAATTATGTGAGATGGGTGATCCTGATCTTGGATTGATTACCAGCATCGGAAAGGCTCATTTGGAAGGGTATGTCGATTTTAATCAGTTGATTCAGACCAAGCTGGCTCTTTTTGATCATATTAATTCCAAGAGTGGCACTTGTTTTATTAACTTAAACTCTGATGTATTGTCCCCTTTATTCACAGGTCAGGCGGGTCAGATAGGATTCGGAGATTCCGGTACATCGGGTCAGTATCAGTATAGATTAACTGCCTTGCACCCTACAGTGAGCCTGATACAGGAGTCTCCTGTTGGGGAGTTTTCTTTTGATTCCAATTTATACGGAATTCATAACTACCAGAATCTGATTGCAGCGATTACCATCGGAGAGTATCTGGGTGTTCCAGTTGGCCTGATACGGGAAGCATTGATTTCTTACCGTCCCGCCAACATGAGGTCTCAGGTGGTACATTGGAAAGACAACAATATATTATTGGATGCCTATAATGCAAATCCCGATTCGATGAAGTTTGCCCTGCTCAGCCTTCCTGAATTCAATAATGACCCTAAGTGGGCAATTTTGGGGCATATGGCAGAGCTGGGCAAGGATTCTTTCAGTGAGCACAGGTCAATCATGAAACTTGCACTTTCATTGCCTTTGGAAAAGCTGATTTTCATTGGTAAGGACTGGCCCCGCGATCAGCAGTCCGAACAATGTGTGGTTTTCGAAACCGTGGCTGAAGGTGTGGAATATTTCAGGAAGAACCTGCCCGGGCATAAAACCATCCTGATCAAGGGCTCCAGGTCAATAGGCCTGGAAGGAATTTTGTCTGAAAATTGAGGCTATCCTTTCCGGAGTTTGGGAATTGATGGTTTGGATGTATTCCTCATAGGTGCAGGGAATTAATGCAGACTTGTCATTTCCAAGAGATTGTGGATCCTTAAACCACCATTTCCCGGTCAACTCTGACTTGCAAAAACATATTTCAGTTTGTAGTTCCTCCACATCTACGATATATTCTGTTATGGCTCTTAACTGATTGTCCCTGTCCATTTGTTTCAATGCATAGCCTTCCATAAAATACCAGATCAGTTGTGCTATTCCAAAGTCACAAAAGGCCTCTTCGGATGGTTGTGCAATGTCCCATTGTTCAGTTATAAACAATAAATTCCTTTCCGAAGACCCTGCCATTCTTGCGAGGGAGGCTGCTTCTTCTGAAAATAATCCACTGGGAAGGCAATGATCGAAAGCCGGAAAATCCGACCGGCGAATGGCTTTTGGGTCGATTGCAATGATATCGGACCTTCGCAGCCAGGGTTCTGCATTGTTGGTCGATTTTCTAAGCTCTGACAGGTAGGTGAAATGGGTTCTTGCGCCAAATGCTCCAGTCTTGGTTGTGTCAGTTATATGTCTTTGTAAACCAATTAGATATATGTCTTTCAAGGTGATTACATCGTCCCAGGTATCCAGATCGTCATCGCTAACTCCCGGTTTTATCCAGCTGACACTAAATGGATGTACCTTATTCAGAAAATAGGAAGAGATCGAACGATAAAACGATTTGTCAGCCCCCACAATAATGGGTGTTATTCCTTTTTCCAAAAGAAAGGCTGTGGTTTGTGCCATTTGAATAGAATCTTGCCCTTCAAATTCTCCCAGGTCAATAAAGGAGATATTCTTGAACTGGTCAAGATTCATCTTTTTTAGCTGGTTTTTCCATCCGGAAGTTTTCAGATTGGGATGTTGGATAAATGCCAGGTCAGGATTGAGAAGTTCCTGTGCCGAAAAGTTCATGGATCCAAAGGCGGTTTGCTGATCATGAAGTGTTCCGATGGTTTCCTGTGTCGGGCGAAGATATAGGCGCATATGCTGAATTTGCTGCAAATATATATTATAATTTATTATAATGTATATTCTCATTTTTAATTGTCTTGCCGCTGTTCGCAAAATGCCTTTATTTTTGACCCTTTACTTATAAGTCTGGAATGGATCAATTGAAAGAATATTTGCAGAAGAGGCCCCAGATCGTTTTCGAATGGAAGGATTCAGAAACGGATGCAGAGGCCTGGCTGGTAATTAATTCTCTTAAAGGAGGTGCCGCAGGAGGAGGGACCCGTATGAGAAAGGGGCTCACCAGGGATGAGGTTGTCGCTTTGGCTAAAGTTATGGAGATCAAATTCAATGTCTGCGGCCCCGCCATAGGCGGTGCAAAATCAGGTATCAATTTTGACCCTTTCAGTCCTGGCAAATCCGGTGTATTGAAACGTTGGTTTGAAGCGGTCAGCCCGCTTCTGAAGTCTTATTACGGGACTGGCGGTGATTTGAATGTGGATGAGGTTAAGGAAGTCTTTCCTGTTACGGAATCCTTAGGCATACAGCATCCTCAGGAGGGAGTGCTGACCGGTTATTTTGGTTATGGAGATCAGGCAAGAAGGCAGGCTTTGTCCAATCTTAATTTGGGATGTAAAATGCCTGTCGTTAATCCTGATCTGAGTCCGGATCTGGGGAAGGGGGCTTATACCGTGGCAGATATGATCACGGGATATGGTGTGGCAGAATCGGTTATTGGGTTTTATAAAATTTTTGACGGTACAGACGGGTCGGGTAAGAGCTGCCTGATACAGGGGTGGGGAAATGTGGCTGCATCTGCGGCTTACTATCTGGCACAAAGGGGCTATCGCGTAATCGGTATTCTCGATCGCGAGCATTCCGTGTTGAATAAAGAGGGCTTTTCTTTTGAAGAAATAAGGAATATGTTTGTGGGTAAGGATGGTAACAGACTAATTTCTGAAAAAATGGTTCCCTCGGAGGAGGTGCTTTCGTTTATTTGGGATTGGGGGCCTGATGTTTTTGTACCAGCAGCTGCCAGCAGAATCGTAACTGCCGATCAGTTAAGCCGCCTGGTAGCGTCGGGAACTGAGTTGATTTCTTGCGGAGCAAATGTGCCGTTTTTGGAAGATCAGATCATTTATGGAGATACAAGCCGTAATTTTGATAATAAACTGGCAATAATTCCTGATTTCATAGCCAATTGCGGAATGGCCCGGACCTTTAATTACCTTATGGAGTCATCCGGGTTACCCAATGAAATTCAAATATTTGAGGATGTGTCTTCGACCATTACAAAAGCCCTTCAGGCCATCTATACTTCCTCTGATAAGAAAACAGGTTTATTTGAAAGGTCCATTGGCCTTTTTGTGTAAGTGGCAGAGAATTAGCTTATTAAATATATTGTAATTCTTGTTTCTTATTTTCTTGAATTTCGGCAGGGTTTTTGATTATTTTTGCCTGGGTGTGTCGCGCTGCGATGCTATAATTAATGGCGGTATTATGGATAGACTCCTACTTTTGACGTTCATACTTTTGGGGCATCTTGCCATGGGCCAGCAAGATTCTGTCCGTAACCTTGCCAAGCCTGCTGTTTTGACGCAGGAATCTAAAGTAGGGTCTAAGCCTTCCATTTCCAAATACCCCCCCAAACCCAAACACGCCTGGGAAATCGGATTTCAGTTAGGCCATTTCATGATTGATGGTGATGTGGATCAAAGAAAGCCTTTTTCAGGATACACGCTTGGATTACACGTAAGGAGGGCGATTCATTATGCATTTTCACTTCGGATCGATGCCTCATATAGTGCTACTTACGGATTGGAGCCCCAACCATATGGATCCAGTCTGGAGCCTGAGCAATTTTATCAGGAGCCTAACGGCCCCCTCAGAAAGGTTTTTAGCGGATATGACAGGAATAATCCTTGGTTTCCAGCTTACAGGACGGAGCTTTACGGTTTAAACTTTCAAGGCATTCTAAATATCGGGAACATCCTTTTTCACAAGGAAAGCAATAAGTGGAACTGGTATTTGGTTTTGGGCGGAGGTGTCTACCACCACAGGACCATGTTGGATCTCAGGGACAACAATGGCTTTGAATATTCCAATTTGATCAATAGAATAGGATATACACCGGCGCTTTTTAATACCAGGGAGGGTAGAAGAGATATTAAAAACTCACTGGATAATATTTATGACGGTGACTATGAAACGGAAGCATACAAAAAGCGCGGTATTTTTAGATTGGCCGACAAGCACAATATTCATTTTGGCTTCAATGGCGGAATGGGTTTGGCCAGAAAAATAAACAGGAGAATCAACATTGCAGTGGAACATCAGCTGATTGCCTCTGATAATGATTATCTGGATGGAATTCGTTATCGGTCGGATGTCGATCAGACAAACAACAGCGACGTAATGCATTTTACCCAGCTCAGGTTGGGCATCAATCTTGGAAACCTCAAAAAGAAGAAAGAACCGCTTTATTGGCTAAATCCCTTGGATGCATTTTACAATGACCTTGCCGAGCTAAAGGCAAGACCAAAGTATGACCCGACGGATTCAGATGCGGATGGAATAATAGATTTGATTGACCAGGAGCCAAATTCTGACCCTGGAGCTTTTGTGGATACCAAAGGGATCAGTCTCGATAGCGATAAGGATGGAATTGTGGATCATTTGGATGCCGAGCCGTTCTCACCTCCGGGATACAAAACAGATGAGAAAGGAGTTGCACTGGTCGAGCCGAAAATAACAGAAAAGGATGTAGCCAACCTGATCGATAAAAAATTGGGTACGGCCGGATTGGTCGATTCCAATGGATTGGCGACTCCAAGGTGCTGTCCGCCTGATTGGTTTTTGCCAACTGTTCATTTTAATCTGGATGAATATTGCGTCAGACCCCAGTATCATCCCCAATTACAGCAAGTGGCTGCTGTTATGCTCCGTCATCCTGAAATAAAAGTGACCGTCGTCGGACATACGGATATACGCAATTCGGATAAATACAATCAGGTTCTTTCCTACAATAGGGCTAAATGGACCATTGATTACCTGGTTGATAAGTATAAGATTTCTCGGGACAGGTTCATGTTGATGTACGATGGAGAATCGAAGCCATTTGGAAATTTCCATTACGCCAACAGGAGAGTGGAATTCAGGGTGTCCTTGCCAGAGGACAAGGAGATGGCCAGGCCGGAAGGTCCGGAAGCGGGAGATTGTCACAAGAAGCCCATCCGGAAAGCAGGTAGAGTACAAACGGATTCAGGGACTTCTGATGACCGGAAGACCGGATATTAATTCCCCGAAACGACTTCTGTTCTTTTGCTAAAGTTATTTTCTACTTCGCAAATAACCGTTAATAAAGTCAGTTATTGCCATTTTTTTCTTGGACTCAGGCTGTAACTCAGTGATTTCCAGATAACCGTCAATTGTATGTATTTTTAGTTTTTTGGAATCCTCAAATTCCCAGGTCCCGGGAGGTTTATGGTTTGTGGATTGATGGGGTATGGCACGCAGTATTTTATACTTCAGGCCATCCTTTAGGGTATAGGCGCCCGGAAGGGGAGAAAAGGCCCTGACCTGATTATTAACTTCTGCTGCTTTTTTCGACCATTCAATAACAAGATCGTCCCCGGTAATTTTTGGGGCTGAGCTGGCTTCCTGGTCGTTTTGTGGGGTGGCATGCAATGTGCCGTTTTCCAGGCCTTTCAGGGTGTTCAGCAAAAGAGGGCCGCCCATCTTTTTCAACCGCTCATATAATTCTCCAAAACATTCGTCAGGGCCGATCGGTGTCCGGACCTGCATAAGTATGGATCCGGTGTCAATAGTTTCGCTGATAATAAAGGTGGTTAATCCGGTTTCCTTTTCTCCGGCCAGAATTACCCTCTGGATCGGGGCTGCTCCCCGGTATTTTGGAAGCAATGAGCCATGTAAATTTATGGTGCCCAAAGGAGGTAGATTCCAGATTGATTTAGGCAACATTCGGAAGGCAACAGCCACAAAGAGGTCTGCCCCCAAGGAGCTGATCTTGCTATGGAAAATCGATCCTTTCAGGTTTTTGGGTTGGAATACCGGAATCTTGTGTTCCATAGCCCATTTTTTGACTGGAGACTCAATTAATTGATGCCCTCTGCCACCGGGTTTGTCAGCTGCGGTGACCACTGCCAGTACCTGATGGGCCTCGTGCAGCACTTGGAGAGATTCAAGAGCGAAATCAGGTGTACCGAAAAATACTATACGCATCTGATTGATTTATTATGAGGATAAGCCTTTGTGGATCATTTATGTGGATTCCAATGTTTTTTGATCCGGGGCAAAAGTATCCATTTTCAAGGGTGCATCCCTTGCGTCTCCGCAATTTATGAGTATTCTTTCCCGATTGACATGGGTTTTTGCCATTTTTGTAGAAATATTAATTCGGATGACAGCAAAAGAGTTCCTGTTTACTTTACCTGAAAAGCTTAACCTTAAATTATTGGAGGGAATGGATACGGTATTCCATTTTGACCTGGAAGGAGAGAATAGTGGTCCGGTCACCATCATCATTTCAGCGGGTGAGATCAAGGTGGAGGAAGGTTTGATCGGCGATCCTAACTGTGTGATCAAGGCTACTGATGAAAATTTTAAGAAAATTATCAAAGGCGAGCTAAATCCTATGATGGCGATTTTGACCGGCAAAATGAAAATTGTCAACCAGAT
>CAYXKO010000123.1:0-6845 GCA_964465435.1 uncultured Saprospiraceae bacterium
CTCTTTGCTCCAGTCGCAACCTGAAATCCTCAGGATCGATACCCCTTTTCTCAAGCTCCTGGAGTGCCCATCGGTGACGTGACTCCTGAATCAGGTTTTGGGCATTCAAACCTGTAAGACAGATTGCCAAAACCAAAATGACAATTGCCTGCTTGCAAAATCTATCAACCTGGGAAATCATCTTGTGTAATGCTTTTGGTAATATTCAAGGTATGCGCCGCTGGTCACTTCCTGAAGCCATGCTTCGTGAGAAAGATACCAGTCGATGGTCTGCTGAAGTCCCTCCTTCAGGCTCATGGAAGGTTGCCATCCAAGATCTTCCTTGATCTTGGATGCATCAATGGCATAGCGGTGGTCGTGTCCGGGCCTATCTGTCACGTAGCGTATCAGACCGGCCGAACTTCCCTCCGGACGGCCCAGTGTGCGGTCCATCAAATCGCACAGCAGCATAACGAGATCGATGTTCTTCATCTCCGTATTGCCACCGATGTTGTAGGTATCTCCCCTGGCTCCTTTGTGAAAGACCAGATCGATGGCCGCCACATGATCTCCTACCCAAAGCCAGTCTCTTACATTTTCGCCCTTCCCGTAGACAGGGAGCGGTTTTGAATGAAGAATATTGTTGATGATGAGCGGAATGAGTTTTTCGGGAAACTGGTTGGGACCGTAGTTGTTGGAACAGTTGGTCACGACTGTGTTCAGGCCATAGGTGTGCTGGAATGCGCGCACCAGATGATCGGATCCGGCCTTGGATGCAGAATAGGGAGAGCGCGGAGCATAGGGCGTTGTCTCGGTAAAAAATCCCTCTTCTCCAAGGGAACCATACACCTCATCGGTTGATACGTGGTGAAAGCGATGCGCATCCGGATTGCCTTTCCAAAATTCCAGAGAGGCCATCAGCAAACGTGCGGTGCCCATGACATTCGTCTCCACAAAGGAGCTTGGGTCTTCGATCGAACGGTCCACATGGGACTCCGCCGCAAGGTGTATCACATCGCTGATCCGGTGATCCTGAAACACCTTCCGCAGACCAGCATAATCCCTGATGTCACCACGGACAAACAAGTAGTTACCGGCAGTTTCCAGATCGGACAAATTGGCCAGATTTCCCGCATAAGTGAGGGCATCGAGATTGATGATCTTGTATTGGGGATAGAGGGTCACCATTCTCCGCACCAGATGCGATCCTATAAAACCTGCGCCTCCGGTGATCAGTATGTTTTTTTCAAAAGCTTTGCTCATAAGGGCTTAACGGCTTTTTTGAAATACTCGTATGTAAGTTTCAGTCCTTCGGACCTGTCAAACCTTGGCTCCCAGTCCAATATCTTTTTTGCCAGAGAAATGTCAGGCTGCCTCTGCCTGGGATCGTCCACCGGCAATTCGCGAAACACCAGGTGGGCGGAAGGATTTCCCACCAGAGCCAAAATTTCCTGAGCGAAATCCAGTACGGAAATTTCCTGAGGATTGCCCAGATTGACCGGCAAGGGATAGTCGCTCATCAAAAGTCGCACGATGCCTTCCACCAGATCGTCCACGTAGCAGAAAGACCTTGTCTGGCTTCCATCGCCAAAGACCGTCAGCCCCTGCCCGCGGATGGCCTGTGCAAAAAATGCAGGCAGTGCCCTTCCGTCATCCACGCGCATGCGGGGCCCATAGGTATTGAAGATGCGGACGATGCGGGTCTGCAGTCCGTGGTATCGGTGATAAGCCATGGTTATTGCCTCCTGAAACCTTTTCGCCTCATCGTACACCCCCCGGGGACCGATGGGATTCACGTGACCCCAATAACTTTCTCCCTGGGGATGCTCCAATGGATCCCCATACACCTCGGAGGTAGAGGCAATCATAATGCGGGCATTCTTGCCCTTGGCCAGACCCAGCAGGTTATGGGTACCCAGTGATCCTACCTTGAGGGTCTGGATCGGCATTTTCAGATAGTCGATCGGAGAGGCCGGAGATGCAAAATGAAGAATGTAGTCGAGATGACCCGGCACAAAAACAAATTTGCTTACGTCGTGGTGGTAGAACTCGAATCCTTCTTCCCGAAAAAGATGCTCGATATTGTTCAGACTGCCGGTCAGGAGGTTGTCCATCCCGATCACCTGATACCCGTCACGCACAAAACGATCACATAGATGGGACCCAATGAAACCCGCTGCTCCCGTGATCAAAACCCTTCCCCTGAAAGCCATATTGGGCGCAAATCTAAAAAATAATCATGAAATATTGAAAATCAATGCCCAATATATTAACAAGTTATTTATATTAAAATAAAAAATAAATTATAAATTTCTGATCCAGATTAATTTATATTTTATTATCGCAGAGAATAAGATGGACATTCCGCCCGGATCCATCTGGGCGGCAAGGCGTACCTAGCGGAACGGGCTTCTGGGTATCCACTCCAGCTTGGGCTTCAGGAACTCAAGGATATGGGGGACCATTTTGTTGATCCACTTGGATTTATGCGCGATGTAGCAATAAAGTTCCTCGGGCACTGCCCCGATTGAGGATTTGATCTCCAGGGCGGTCCTGCCAAAATTGATTTCCCTGACTCCTTGCCGGATCCCCTGCCCCAGCATGTGCAGCAGGATGTTGTGATACAGCTCAAATTCCTTATTGTGATCCCTGGAATAACCCAGAAAGTGTCCGTGCATCATTTCACCATCAATCACCAGGGAGTAAAATCCGATGGGTCTCTGATCATGGGAAACCAGGACCAACTTCAGATTGTCGCCAAGGCCCTCTTTCAAATGCTGGAAATAATCTTCCCTGAGCTCCACCATGTTGAATCCTGCCCCTCTCGCCACTTCCTGATAGAGTCTGTGGATCTCCAGCTGATATTTCAGGGCACCATCCGCATCCAGGGACTGAAAGACAAGTCCTTCTCCCTGCCTGAGCACCTTGCGCGTCCTGACGCGATACTTACTTTGTAGCGCTTGCATATAATCCTCAAGGGATCGCCAGGCCGGATCCAATCTCAGGATCATCGCGGGTTGCACGGTAAACTCGTAGAAAGAGGGATAACGGTAGCTGCAAATGCCCTGCAGACGCATTTCCGCAGGAAGGTCCTTTAGAATGAGCAGTCCGGCGTCCAGATAGGAGGATTCAAAAAAATATCGCGACAGGTGATGAAACAGCTGCTGACGTTCGTATTTACTCAGGTTGGAGGCAAATTGGATTCCATAGGGACCGGCAGCCAGAAGGGACCCCATCACGATAACCTTCATTTTAACCTGTCTTGCCAGAATCCGGCGTGTTGCCAAGGCTATTTGATCGAGAAAGCTGTTTTCTTCCTGATGCTGATGACTGTGTATGAGTCTTTCCTCCGCATCAAAGGACAAGACCTGCATACAGACCCGGGCTGCAATACTTTGGTCCTTCCGGAGAATCACCCCAAATACATGCGAAACGGACTGCGGGCCATGGTTCTCTAAAACCTCCAGGAAAGGTCCGGACTGAAAAACGGAAATTTCCGACTCATGGTCCCAAAAACGCCTCAGATCCTCAAACCGAGAAGACAGAATAACCCTGTAATCGGAATCCGGCAAGTCGCCCATGTGAACGGATGATGAAACCCCTTTGATTTGGGAAGGCCCGATTTCTGCCCCATCTTTAAGATTCGACAAGAGTGCTGATTTTGTATTTTAAAAATGCCCTCAACAAACAGACCGGATTGGCTACTTGTTCATTTGCGCACCAAAGCTTTAAAGACCTCGGATGAATGTCGATTGGAACTAAGACCGGACAGGCTTCCAAGTGCCATTTTTACCAGAATCCCCATGAACTCAGCATCCACGATCAAGACCTGTATTAGTCCAAATGTTATCTCATTAAGCCAAAATGAAAAGGAATAAAGTTTTCCATAGCCATGGGTCATTCATAGCCACGGGTTTTTCATAGCCACGGGTTTTTCATAGCCACGGGTTAAAACCCGTGGCTATGAAAATTTGCCATTAATCCGCGTCGCAAATCAAATACACACCAATTTGGCACACAGATCGTTTACCCAATCCGCACCCACACAATTCTTCCAATATCAAAACGACATTAACCAATGGGACAGCATTGGGTTTTGAACCAATCCTTCATAGCCATGGATCTTCCATACCCACGGGTTTTTCATAGCCATGGGTTTATCATAGCCATGGGTTTAAACCCATGGCTATGATTATTTGCCATTAATCCGCGTCGAAAATCAAATAAACACCAATTTGGCATACAGATCGTTTACCCAATCCGCACCCACACAATTCTTCCAATATCAAAACGACATTAACCAATGGGGCAGCATTGGGTTTTGAACCAATCCTTCACAGCCATGGATCTTCCATAGCCACGGGTTTTTCATAGCCACGGGTTAAAACCCGTGGCTATGAAATTTCTCATGCTATATTACAAATGAAATCAATTCACGACCACACGGACACCACGATCCTTTACTCCGGTTCAACAGGTTAAATTTCCAACATTGTCAGAGTATTACACGAACAGATAACCTTCGGATTAAACCAATTCAGATAGCCAAAGGTTAAAACCCATGGCTATAAATGATTACAGGGTCCTTTAATGGGGTAAGAATAAAAATATCGTAAACTTCAATTAATCCAATGCCACATTCATTTAGACAAATTTGGATTCACGCCATCTGGGCTACCAAGCATAGAATGCCAATGATTCATAAGGGAATGGAGCAAAGTCTATATTCCTTTATGACAGAACAATTTCAACTACAAGGCTGTCCCGTGAAAATCATATACGGGATGCCCGATCACATTCATTGTTTGTTTGTGATGAATCCCAATAAATCCATCTCATCCATCATAAAACATATAAAAGGCAGCAGTTCCTATTTTATCAACCATAACAACCTTACCAACGAACAATTTCAATGGCAAAACGGATATGCCGCCTTTTCTGTTTCAGCATCTATGGTTGATCAGGCGCATCAATACATCCTTAGGCAAAAAGAACATCACAAAAAAAAGATGTTGCAGATCGAGTATGAAGAATTCCTAAAAAATTACGAAAACCAGGAAAACCAGGATTCACAATTAACCCAACCATAGCCGCAGATACATAACGACGCTCCATAGCCACGGGTTTAAACCCATGGCTATGGAATTTATCATGTATCCGCGTCCGAAAACAATTCCGCACCATTTGGGCGCCACGAAAAATTACCCAATGCTCACCTACACAATTCTTCCAATATAAAAACAACCCTGCCCATCGGAATGTCCATGGCTTAATCCAATCCAAACAGCCAGGGGTTTAAACCCCTGGCTATTTGGGAATTTATTATATTTGCACTAGGTGATAAGTATAAATCCCACTGAATGAATCCTTTCAATCAAACCGGATGGTATTCGGTTGCCATGATCATAAGCCTGTCCTCGGCTTGCGTCCCGGCCTCCAGATACCACAAAGCCGAACGGAGCAACCAGGATGCCCAAAAAAAAATACAGGAACTCAGTCTGAGGGCTGAAAGGGCTGACTCGCTCAGCAGAGAGCTGGAAGCCAGTCAAAAGGCCCTCTTCAAAACAGAAAGAACGCTGGCTGACTTTTATATAGAATACAAGATCCGGGAAGATTCTAATCCTTCAGTATTGCCGGACAGCTCTGGCAAGATGGACCCAACTGGCGAAAAGAAGGAATTAAAACAGGCAACCGCCGGATCCAGAAAGCAAACAGACTCCCTGAGTTATTATAAAAATCAATACCTGGAATCCACCCAAAAACTTAAGGTTTCGGAAAATCAGCTAAAACAAAAGACAGCCGAGATCGAAGAAATTAAAAAGCGATTCAAGGCCCGGGACGAAGTGTTCGATACCCAGGAGAAAAGGCTTTCAGATTTTTTCACGGCACTCTACAAACAAAGGGTGGCCTACGACAGCCTGCAGGCAGAATATTACGCTCTCTATAAGTCCAGGGATCAGAAAAATCAATCATCCAAGATCGACCCCCAGGAAACCTACAAACTCAAAAGAGCGCTTGCCTCCAGGGACAGCCTGATTTATCGCCATCAGAGAACCATTGAAGAAAAAGAGTACAAAATCAAATCACTTCAGTCCTTGTCCGATTCCCTGATGGAAACGTCCGGAAAAAATGCTTTCAAAGAAAATGCCGAAAAACTTCAAAAGGAAAATCAGGACCTGGTTGTGGAAATACAGTCACTAAAAAATGCAAACCTCGAACTGACAAGATCGATCGGTCAAAAGGAACAGATCATCGAAACACAAAACAGAGAGGTAGGATCGCTGAAATCCGAATTATCAAATCTGCAAAATGAGAAAAAGGAAAAAAAGACCGAAAGCCAGGATTTGAAAAAATTGAAAGCCGAAAACGAAAAATGGATGGCCAGCTCCCAAAGACAATCGGCTGAGCTGGATTCTGCAAAATCGCAGTTGCAAAGACTCAAAGGAACCCAATCAACCCTGGTCGCTGAAAATGAAAACCTGAGGACTGAAATCGCCTCAAAGAATGCCGACCTGGAAAAAATGAAAAAAGAAATATCAGATCTGAAAGAAACGAATACCAGGCAAAATTCATCCACTCAGGAATTGTCTCAGCTGAATGCCAAAAACGAAATGCTGAAGTCCGAAATTCAATCGCTGAAAAGGCAACAGGACTCACTGCTTAGCCAATCCAAATCAACCACCGAAACCGCGAGATCAGAAAAAAAACTGGATTCCCTACGACAGGAACTCAAGGTAAAATCCGATCAGCTCAGCGCACGGGAGCGGGAGATCAAAACACTTCAGCTTCGGGTGGATGACCTCACTGCCCAGGCGACGGCAGCCTCGGCACCTTTCAAACCCACGGCGCGACGACGGTGGCTCCAA
>CAYXKO010000124.1:0-6834 GCA_964465435.1 uncultured Saprospiraceae bacterium
GCACTTTCGTCGCCTGTCTGGATGCCGAAAGAATCCAGATTGACCAACAAGCGGGTACGGTTATAATAACGATAGCCCGGAACAAAAGGAGGAGAGGGCAATATGCCATTCAAGTCTGTTGCATAAATGGCGCCCAAGCCATCCGGGCCCAGGGAAGCATTGCGTTTCAGGAAGGCTCCTGAAAAAAGCCGACGTGAGCTTTTTTGAGAAGCCAGTCCCCATATGGATCCCGTTTCACCGGCACTGGCGAGGTAATAATTGCCATTGGGACCGGTACGCGGACCTCCATTGCTTGTATTGTACAGATTGGCGACCAGGGTGGGTTCTGCGAAGGCTGGGCTGGATGGATTACGCGCATCGCCCTTTGCAAAACAGGTGGTCACGATCCAGGGATTCGGGTCAATAAGCTCTTTCAGTTGAAAAATACCCAAATCAACCTTACAATTCCCGACCGCTGCAATCTGAGTCCTGGTTTTGCTTTCCGCGCCCGGATTTGAATCAAACAATCCTGCAGGTATCTGGTATTCTATCCTCAATTTCAAACCAGGCGGCAAACTATCCACTGCCCAAAGTCCATTGGTCCCCGTCTTTGTGACTGCACGCAGCTGCTTTGCGTCGTCATACAATCTCAATTCAACGTTGGTCAAGCCCGTTTCAGAAATTTCCTGAATGCCATTGTTGTTAAACTCAGAATAGAGTTTACCCCCAATTGAGCCGGGTCCTGCACATGCCGGAGGATCACAGGCAGCTGGCAAGTTGACACTTACCGGAATTGCGGTACATCCACCTCCCACGAAGTCGGCCTCCACCCTGTGCGACTGGCCGTCTGCATCCAGGACAAACTGAACAAAATCCGGACAACCTTTCATAAATGGGTCATGCTGTTTTGTCTGCCCGTTGATGCGAACCTCAATTTTGGATCCCGGAACAGCCTGTACCCAGGACAGAAAAACTGCCACGATCACCTTGGACTTGAATCCGGTCCTCATGCCATAATCACAATCGCTGACCAAAACCCGGTCAATCGACAAAGTGCACATGATGGAAGACGAGTGCAATGGAGCAAAACGAGCGGAGTCAGCAATAAGATCCTGCGACTGGCCCAGACCAAATAAAAGACCCAGAAACAGCAGACGGATCAGGATCTTTGGCCTCATGATTGATCAAACTAGAATTCAAACTTAACAAAGGTAAAATAATAAGGGAGTTATTAAAATAATAATTAAAATGCCCTATTTTGAATTGTTTCAGTAAGCGAAAAATATCCCGAAGTGCGAGAATTGCAGACAGGGATTTCTTGAATCCAAAGTAAAATAACCAAGCCTATAAACACCCTATAGATGGCAATCTGCTACCCCGGATAAAATCATTCAAATTCATTGTTTGAATCGGAATGCTGAACAGGTAAAAAACTTCAAATGAGTTGGGATCCATTGAAGCGAGAAAATCGTTTGAATCCTTTAAGAATCATTTATCCGGCGCCTAACCGGATTGTCGAAGTGGTTCGGAAAATCTGGACTCCAATTGTTGGAATACATGACTAAAATAATCCAGAAATCGATGATCAAAAGCTTTCCTTTCTGAACAAAATGAGGAGGCATCCACAATGGATCATTTCAGTCCGATTCAGTCTCAAAATTGAACTGGCGCGATGCTTCTGTCCGGATCTGTTTATGACAGAGAATAATCTGATTCGTGGCAAAAGGTCTTAGCCCGCTCCCATAATAAATTCCTAAACCACTGAATATCATTTATTATTGACAGAGCAACACCCTCAAGATTTTGGAAAGGTTGCAGCACAAGGATTCAGTTCAGCCCTGTCCGGTCGGGCTGGTTAAAATTGACAATCGGGTACCGAAATAATTTCTCCAATCCGGGGAATCGTCTAATTTTGTCCAATCAATTTAGACAGTTTGAATCCTACCGACATCAAAGACCCGGAGTACTTCCACAAAGTAGTGGATTGTCAGTACGCCTGCCCTGCCCATACCCCGGTGCCCGAATACATCAGGCTTATCGCGGACGGCAAATACACAGAA
The DNA here is from genome assembly GCA_964465435.1 of uncultured Saprospiraceae bacterium. Classification (GTDB taxonomy): domain Bacteria; phylum Bacteroidota; class Bacteroidia; order Chitinophagales; family Saprospiraceae; genus Vicinibacter. Next base: position 2,040 of record CAYXKO010000124.1, read on the forward strand.
GCCTACATGATCAACTGGGTGTCCAACGTCTTTCCGGGTGTACTGGGAAGAACCTGTGACAGACCTTGTGAGCCAGCCTGCCGGCGTGGCCGGATCGAAGAAGAACCTGTTGCCATCTGTCGCCTGAAACGCGTGGCAGCTGATTATAAGGGAGATGTAAAAAATCTCATACCGGGGAAACCTTCCCATGCCAACGGAAAAAAAATAGCCCTCATCGGAGGAGGTCCTGCCTCGCTGACTGTGGCCAGAGACCTGGCACCCCTGGGATATGAGATCCATCTTTACGACGATCAGAAGGCTGGCGGCGGATTTATGCGCAGCCAGATTCCTTCATTCAGACTTCCGGAAGAAGTGCTTAACGAGGAAGTGGGATACATCCTCGACATGGGCATTCATGCGCGCTTCAACCATTATGTCTCCAGTCTTAAGGACCTGATTGCAAAGGGGTATGACGCTGTATTCATTGGCACGGGAGCGCCCCGCGGCAAGGACCTGCCTGATCTTAAAGGCCGCTGGGATTCCGAAGGCAACATTCACATAGGGATCAACTGGCTGGCCAATGTGGCTTTCGAACATACCCGGTCCATAGGAAAAAAAGTGCTGGTGATAGGTGGTGGAAATACTGCCATGGACTGTTGCCGTACCTCCCGAAGACTTGGGGGCCAGGATGTCCGGGTGGTCGTGCGAAGCCCCATGAATGAGCTGAAAGCTTCTCCGTGGGAAATTGAGGATGCCCAGCACGAAGACATTCCCTTTTATCCGCTGCATTCTCCCAAGGCTTTTATTACCGAAGGCGGAAAACTAAAAGGGATGGAGTTTGAACTGGTTGAAGCCCGGTACGAAGATGGCAAACGCAAGCTTGTCCCCACGGGAGAAGTGGTCTTTATGGAAGCGGATGATGTCATTCTGGCCATTGGACAGGAAAACAGCTTCCCCTGGATCGAGCGGGACCTGGGAATGGAATTTGACAAATGGGGACTGGCCATAGTTGACTCCCTTACTTTTCAGTCCACGGTGCCCTCTGTATTTTTTGGCGGGGATGCGGCATTCGGGCCTAAAAATGTGATCACAGCAGTGGCTCACGGCCACCAGGCGGCAATCTCCATAGACCTGTACTGTCAGGGAAAAGATCTGGTAAAGGACAGACCTCACCCCATGACCAATCTGACCAGACAAAAGATGGGAATACACGAGTGGTCTTATGACAACCAAACCGCCAATGACAAGCGATATAAAGTGCCTCATGCAGATAAAGCAAAAGCACTTCGGGACCGGATGCTTGAGGTTGAACTTGGCTTCAATGAGGAAACTGCCTACCGCGAAGCCCAACGTTGCCTGAACTGCGACGTACAGACAGTTTTCACAGACAGCAAATGCATCGAATGCGATGCCTGCGTGGATATTTGTCCCACTTCCTGCATCACTTTCACAGAAAATGGGGAAGAGTCTGAGCTGCGCTCCAGGTTAAGTGCTCCCGCACAAAATCTGACCCAGGACCTCTATGTATCCCATGCCTTACCCACCGGCCGGGTAATGATCAAGGACGAAGATGTTTGTCTGCATTGCGGACTCTGCGCTGAACGATGCCCCACCTCAGCCTGGGATATGCACAAATACCTGTATCACGCCCCAAAAGCCTGCAGTTTATGAGTCAAAATATCAAGATAAACGATCTGGTGATCCGCTTTGCCAACGTGAACGGCACCGGATCTGCCAGCGCCAACAATATGTTTGCCAAAGCGGTGTTTCGCATGGGCCTTCCCGTAACACCCAAAAACATTTTCCCCTCAAACATACAGGGATTGCCTACCTGGTACGAAGTTCGGGTGAGCGAAAAAGGATACCTTGGCAGACGGGAAGGGATCGACCTGCTCGTTGCTGTAAACGCACAAAGCATGAAAAGCGATGTGGCAAGTGTGCAACCCGGAGGCTATTTGGTTTATGATTCCACCAAAACACTCTCAGATGATCTGATCCGCGAAGACCTGCACTACATCGGCATTCCGATGATGCAACTTTGCATGGAACACTTCAATGACCCTCGTCAGCATCTTCTGATGAAAAACGTGGTATACGTGGGCGCCCTCGCTGCCTTGCTCAACATGGAGGTCGAAGTTTTTGAGGCCCTGATCCACGAGCAATTTGCCAAGAAGGAAAAACTCATTCCCGGAAACATTCAGGCACTTCACCTGGGCATAGAATACGCCAAAAAGCATTTTGAATGTCCCTTGCCGGTTCGACTGGAACGCAGGAATCTCATCGGAGACAAGATCATGACCGATGGCAACAATGCCTGCGGGCTGGGTGCGGTGTATGCCGGAGCCACGGTTGGATCCTGGTATCCCATCACGCCATCCACGAGCGTTATGAACGCTTTTGAAAAATGGTGCCATAAGCTGCGGGTTGACAAGGAAACCGGAAAGAGGAAATTTGCGATCGTACAGGCTGAAGATGAACTTGCAGCCATGGGAATGGTTCTTGGAGCATCCTGGAACGGAGCCCGTGCCTTTACTGCCACGAGCGGACCTGGAGTGTCGCTGATGTCAGAGTTTCTGGGTCTTTCCTATTTTGCCGAGATCCCTGCTGTTCTGATCGACGTACAACGCACAGGTCCTTCTACCGGCATGCCCACCAGGACCCAACAGTCCGATATTTTCTCGGCGGCCTATGCATCTCACGGCGATACCAAGCACATCCTTTTGATCCCATCGACGCCAACGGAATGTTTTGAAATGACTGCCTTCAGCTTTGATCTGGCAGAGCGCTTTCAAACAGCCGTGATCATACTGATCGACCTGGACCTTGGCATGAATGACCATCTGTGCGATCCCTTCACATGGGACCCGGCCAGAACGTATGACAGAGGCAAGGTCATGAGCGCTGAGGAGCTGGAAGCGGAAAAGGTGTTTGGCCGATATCTCGATGTCGACGGCGATGGAATTCCCTACCGCACAATTCCCGGCACCCATCCGACCAAAGGCTCATTTTTTACGAGGGGCTCTTCGAGAGATGAATTTGCCCGCTATACTGAGGATGGTGATGTTTATGCGCGAAACATGAACCGGTTGCTCAAAAAATGGGAAACCGCCGCCTCCGAAATGCCGGAACCGGAGATCGTCAGGAACGACCCAGCCAATAGCTCTGCCGTCATTTATTTTGGGACCTCTTCTTACTCAGCTCAGGAAGCACTGGATCTTTTGGCTGCGGATGAGCTGAACCTGAATGCCATGCGCCTTGTCTCCTTCCCTTTCCATTCCAAAGTGAAGGAGTTCATCGAAAATCACGAACACGTCTACATCGTGGAACAAAACCGCGATGCCCAAATGCGCGGATTGCTCATGCAGGAACTAGGCATCGAGGGCTCCAGACTCAAAAGCGTACTTCAGTTCAATGGCATGCCCATTACTGCGGCCTACATCCACCGATGCATCGTCTCCAACCAAAGTTTCATTCCACAATACCAGGAAGTCTCCCTGCCTCAAATGGCTTGAACTTTCAGAAACAGAAATTCATAAAATACTGTCAGTAAAAATATAAAAGTGACCTACGCAAGACCCAGTTTCAGACACCCTCAGATTGCGCTCAACGAAATCGGCTTTTCAAAAAAGGATTACGAAGGAGCCCTCTCCACGCTGTGCGCCGGATGCGGACACGATTCCATCAGCGCCGCCATCGTGCAGGCCTGCTTCGAAATGTCCATCCAGCCGCATCGCCTGGCGAAATTGTCCGGTATCGGATGCTCTTCCAAAACACCCACCTATTTTCTGGGAAACTCGCATGGTTTTAACTCTGTGCACGGCAGGATGCCCTCAGTGGCCACAGGAGCCATCCTGTCAAACAAAGACCTGATCTACCTGGGCGTTTCCGGGGACGGCGATACTGCATCCATTGGAATGGGACAGTTTGTACATGCGATACGCCGCAATCTGAACATGGTCTATATCGTGATGAACAATGGTTGTTACGGTCTCACCAAAGGACAGGATTCTGCTACCGCTGACGAGGGATCTGTCAACAAGAGCGGGGCTGAAAACCCCTTTCAGGGCATTGACCTATGCGGACTGGGCATTGAACTAGGCGCCCAATTTGTTGCACGCAGTTTCTCCGGAGATAAAAAACAACTGATCCCCCTGATCAAAGCCGCACTCAAACATCCCGGCTTTGCCCTGATCGACGTAATATCACCCTGCGTAACTTTTAACAACAATCCCGGCTCCACCAAGTCCTATGATTACACGCGCGAGCACATGGAAGCCACTGCTGCTGTTGACCTCGTACCGTTAAAATCAGAAATCACCCTAGAACAAGCGGGAGGCACGGTTGAGTTGATCAAACTGCACGATGAATCCCAAATTGCACTCAACAAACTGCACCGGGACTGGGATCCCATGGACAAGATCTCGGCTTTGCGCAACCTGCATGAAGCCCGCCTTCGCGATGAAATTCTGACAGGTCTGATTTATCTGGACCCCAATAGCCGTGACCTTCACGCCATCCTCAACACATCTGATACGCCGCTCAACCAGATGAAAGAACAAGACCTCTGTCCGGGTTTGGACCAGTTGGAAAAAATCAATCAGTCCTATCGTTGATATTCCTGCCGTAGCCTGAAGAATTGCCCGGGAAATGCCGCTTAAAAAGGCATCTTCTTCTTACAGCACTGCAACAAAGCCGTGCATATATAAGTATCAATCAACTTAATCCGTCGGCCGGATTATTTTTTTTGAGTGCAGATCGCAAAATCGCTAAATTTGAGAATGCACAAGCAGCTTCAAATGAATACAGGATTACTTGG
>CAYXKO010000125.1:0-6752 GCA_964465435.1 uncultured Saprospiraceae bacterium
GAGGAGGAGGAGGAGGAGGAGGAGGAGGAGGGGAGGGAATTTTTAAAAAATCTGAGGCACCCCATCCACGAAGTGAACATAGGCCTCATCGGTAAATACAATGAACTGCCGGATGCCTATAAATCCATTTACGAGGCGTTTGTCCATTCCGGAGCAGCCAACATGTGCAAGGTAAAGGTCATTGCCATTCATTCCGAATCCCTGGAGGATCCCAATAAATTAGGGCAGACGCTCAAAGGACTTGATGGAATACTCGTTGCTCCTGGCTTTGGGGAAAGGGGAATAGAGGGAAAAATTGAAGCAATCCGCTATGCCAGGGAAAATCAGATACCCTTTCTGGGCATATGCCTCGGCATGCAATGTGCCGTCGTGGAATTTGCGAGAAATGTCTTGGGCATGAAAAAAGCAGCCTCCACGGAAGTGGACCCAAAGACCAAATATCCGGTCATACATATGATGTCCGAACAAAGAACCATCAAGGAAAAAGGCGGCACCATGAGACTGGGGGCTTATGATTGTAAATTGGCCAAAAACTCAAAAGCAAATCAGGCCTATAAAAGCACGCTCATTTCTGAAAGACACAGACACCGGTATGAATTCAACAACCAGTACCTCGATGAATTTGAGGCAAAAGGCATGTGGGCTTCCGGAAAAAATCCTGAAAAAAATCTGGTAGAAATCATGGAGCTGAAAGGTCATCCCTGGTTTGTGGGAGTTCAGTTCCATCCGGAGCTAAAAAGTACGGTAGAAACTCCCCATCCCCTTTTCGTCAGCTTTGTCGGAAGTTGCATCAGAAACAAGAAAGCCTAATTTCTTTTGCCCCCGGCATGCCTCTCACTCAGGCTTGCATCTCACGATGTGGTAGTTTCCGGTGGCATACATTTGCTCAAATCTAAGATCCGGAATTTTCCATTCGACCGGCAAAATGAAATAATCGACTCCATCCATCCTGTTCAAATCAATCAGCAACTCCGGGTTGACCGATCTGTAGTTTTCATTTGCAATTTTCATAAGGTCCAGGCCTGCCCGTCTGTCCTGCAGTCCAATCCGATAAATCCGGTTAATCCGGTCGTACCACGGGGCAAAATACGCCAACTGGTGATTGACTGATTTAAAATCCACCCAGAGGCTCCGCTCTGAGCGGGACTTAAAACAACTGAATTCGGGAGGAATCACAAAAAGTGAATTCGGATCGGTATTCTTGCGAGCCCATTCGGCCAAAACAGATTCGTCATTGCCGGAATGTGTTCTCTTCTCAAATTTATAAACTGCCCCACATCCGATCAAAAACAACAGCAGGAAGACAATTCTCCTGTTCAGGAGATAATTCAGATTTTCCTGCAAATAGCCAATGATTGAGATCAGGGAAAAAAATTCAATCCATATGGTGGTTTTGAGCCATTGAGTTTGCAATACCGGAGCAGAATTTATGGTGAATTGATCAAACAAATAGAGCAGCAGGAAAACACTCTGAACGATGAAAAACTGATATACAATCACATTTCTGGACCTCCATGAATAAAATCCCCAAATAACGAGCCCTGGATATACCAAAATGGATAGAACAGGGCTGTATCGTATGTAAAAATGATGACCTATCCTAAACTCAACCAGATTTTGAAAAAGGTCTGTATGGGCATGTACCGACAATCTGGACCCCAGAATCAGCAGAACCCAGGTAATTCCCAACAGAACAAAAAGACCCGATGCAGGAACCCAGCGGCTTGGATTCCTAAACTCTCTCCACAAAAGGATCAGCCCAAGGATCAGGCCCAGCTGAAGTCCAACCAGCACCTGAAACCAAACGGCAAGCCCAAGAAGTGAAAAAGAAGCAACCGTCCTTCCTTTTAAAAAATACCAGATGCCCCAGATTGCAATGCACTTCGCAATAGAGGATCCGTTCAACATGGGATAATATAATTCGTTAGCCCCCACGCTGAAATACGGTGCAATAAAAAGCAGAAGCAAAATCAAAACCACTGTGCCGGACTTTCCCAATCCTGCTTCAAAGCAAATGTTGGCTACACCCCTGACGAATAAAACACTGATCAGGTAAAAACACAACACCATCGGTATAAAACTGTAGTAGAGGGTGTATTTTAGAAAAAGAAGCATAAAACTTCTCTCATGCCAAAACAGACTTCCGGTAAAATTCAGGTAGAAGTCCCTCGGGTAAAGTGATGGATCGATCATTTTCTTGACAGCCGGTATCAATTCTGTCATATCGCCGCAATCACTCCGGAACCCCCAAAACAAAATATAGACCAAAGGAATTAAAGCCACAAAGCACGCAAACCACGACTTCATTAGCTTTGCAGACAAATGGACAGCATGCGCTTTAAGAAACTGCATACCTCTGAACTGAACAGGCACTCATTGGATTCATACAAATCAGTGCCAAAAATACCCCTTATTCTGCTTGCGGACAACATTAGGTCCGGTCATAATGTCGGCTCGCTTTTCAGAATTGCGGATGCGTTTGCACTGGAGGGAATCGTACTTTCAGGCTTTACGGTCCGTCCTCCGCATCCTGAAATACAAAAGACCGCCATAGGGTCTACTGAAAGCGTACCGTGGATTTATGAGAATAATGCACATGAATACTTAATCAAACAGAAAAGTCTGGGATTTAAGATTATCGCACTGGAACAGGTGATGGGAAGCATTAAGCTTCAGGATTTCAAGGCAGAGGCAGACCAAAAGTTTGTACTGGTATTGGGAAATGAGGTCAATGGAGTGTCTGACGCAATATTAGACCTGGCAGACCAATGTATTGAAATCCCTCAATCCGGGACCAAGCATTCCCTGAACGTTAGTGTTGCTGCAGGAGTTGTGTGCTGGCAATTCTATCTGATGCTCCACTGATTACCTCCGAAATCGTTTTCGGCTATCCCTATGAAACATTGCTCGAAGGCCAAAGGTGAATTCATTATGGCCGACTTCCAGAACCTGAGCCTGGTCGGTCAAACGATCGCCAAATGCAGCCTGATACATCATAAAAGGCGATAGCGTAAAAAAGGAACTCATGCCAAAATCCATTCCCAAACCAGCTCCGGCCAGGAACAAATTTCTACCCTCTGTGCGGTCCACGAAATCCCGGATATTGTACCTATAGGCTCCCGTCACAATCAAATGAAGTCCTTTTGAAACCGGATTGCCAGATTTCTTAAAGGTGGGACAATTGCAGTCGTTCTTCAGGTCAAATGGATAAATCAGGACCGGAAGCTGAAATTGTGGAGAGAGCTCTCGATAATAAACCAACTGATCCTGATCTGTACCTAACCACACTTTGGCGGCGCCTACACTTAATCCAGGCAGAAATTCCACTCGGGCTGTCTTCAGGCGGAGCAAATACTGAATACTGTACCTGGAGGCCAGCTCGTTGGTCGATAGCTCGTTGACAGTCAGATTTTGTAACTCCATCTGAACCCCCAAACCAACCTGAGCCCTAACCGACGGGATCATCAGAATGGCAAAAACAAAACACAAAATACTGCTTTTCAATTATTTATGTTTTACAGATTAAATAAGGTCAATTTTGTTTCTAAGCAAGGACTCAAATTTTACACGCATCCTTACGGCAAAAAGAACCAAAGTTTGAACGCTTCAGGAAAAATAATGTTTTTCGGCAGTACCCTCAGGAATTATCTTTGTATTTTCTGCTAATACCGATCCATTGAAAACAAAATCCCATCGCAAGGAAAAAATCCAATTAATCACGCTGGGCTGTTCCAAAAACCTGGTTGACTCCGAGACGCTCATGCATCAGCTGGATTACAATCACTTTCATGTGGAACACAATCCTGCAGGCAAAAAACACTCTGAGATCATCATCATCAATACCTGTGGATTTATCGACAGGGCCAAGGAGGAATCGATCGAGACCATACTGACCTATGCCAAACTAAAAAAGAAAGGAGCCATCCAAAAGCTATATGTCACGGGCTGTCTTTCTCAAAGATACAAGGACAATCTGGAAGAAGAGATCCCGGAGGTGGACGCGTTTTTCGGCACCATGGAAATGCCGGCCCTGCTCAACCGTCTGGATGCAGATTACCGTCAGGAACTGGTGGGAGAAAGACTTCTGAGCACACCTTCGCATTACGCCTATTTCAAAATATCCGAAGGCTGCAACCGCACCTGCTCCTTTTGTGCCATTCCCCTGATGCGGGGCAAGCACATCAGTGTACCCAGGGAAGATCTCGTGACGCGTGCCCGGAATTTGGCCAGAAATGGCGTAAAGGAACTCATGCTCATTGGACAGGAACTGACTTATTACGGCTTAGATCTTTACAAAAAACGCGAGCTGGCAACACTATTGGAAGATCTGGCAAAAGTGGATGGGATCGAGTGGATCAGGCTTCATTATGCCTATCCTTCCAAATTCCCGCTTGAGGTTTTGGATGTCATACGCGACCAGCCAAAAATTTGCAAATACCTGGATATTCCCTTACAACATATCTCCGACCCCATCTTAAAATCCATGAAAAGACAGATCACCCGATCAGAGTCTGAGGAGCTCATCGGGCAAATCAGAGAACGGATTCCCGGGGTCACACTTCGCACTACGATGCTGGTAGGATTTCCCGGGGAAACGGAAGAGCATTTCAATGAGCTTTGCGAGTTTGTCCAAAATACCAGATTTGACCGGCTGGGAACATTCCAGTACTCCCATGAAGAGGATACTTCTGCATACCAGTTGCCTGACGATGTGCCGACAGAAGTAAAAGAATTTCGTGCCACTGAGCTCATGGGCATACAGGAAAACATATCCCTTGAAATCAATCAGGCTAAGATCGGAAAGACCTTTAAAACCCTGATAGACCGCAAGGAAAATGGCCAATACATTGGCCGGACAGAAGCCGACAGTCCAGAAGTGGACAACGAGGTCATCATTCCGGGAAATTATCACCTCCGCCTGGGTGACTTTGCTCAGATCCAAATCACAGACGTCAGTCACTTTGACCTGATCGGACAACCCGTTCTGACCCACTCATGAACATATACCAAAACATAAAAGACAAGCCCTTCTACCAGGCGGCAACCTGCCTGATCATCTCGATCACACTCATGATACTGGTCGGACTGATGCATTGGGCCAACCCGGAAAGCATAGGACAGATGGAGGTCTGGACCACCGTGACTGGCATGTTCCTGTTCTACATAATCTTCAATATAGTGCTTGGATTCAGTCAGAAAAGATCAATGAATTACTACAGGGACTCGGTCTATGGCTATGCGGCGCTGGTTTTTATCAGCATTGTTCTTGCACAGTGGGTCACAGGCTCTCCCCTTTTGCAGGCAAAAACATACGCCTGGATAATTTTTGTATTTACTTTTGTTTACATCCTTTTCATGGCCTTCCAGGGTCTGATCCGCAAAATCGTGGACATTGCCTTAAAACAAGATCAAAAGCTTAGAGATGAAAATAAATAATCTGCTTCTCCTCTTATTTATCGGAGCCAGCTTGCCGGTCTCCTGCCAGTCGAAAAAACAAGACGTAAAGAAGGAGGTACTGCCCGGAGTTGACAATAAGGTTCAAAACAAAATTCAATTAAGCAGCACTCCCCCGGACCGCATAGACAAATCTAACTTAACGGAAGATGATTGGAAAAAAAGGCTTTCGGAAATGGAATACTATGTTCTGAGGGAAAAAGGTACGGAGAGAGCTTTCACAGGAGCCTATTGGGACCATCACGAAAAGGGTGTGTACTGCTGCTCCGCATGCGGTCTACCCTTGTTCCAATCAACCACGAAATTCGAATCAGGTACCGGCTGGCCCAGTTTCTATCAACCGATCAGAAAGGACCTGATCACTGAACATACCGATATGAGTTATGGTATGAAGCGAGTCGAAGTTCTTTGTGCCCGCTGTGATGGCCACCTCGGACACGTTTTTGACGATGGCCCAAAGCCTACGGGTCTTCGCTATTGCATCAACAGTGTCTCCCTTCGGTTTAACCCGGACGAAAAAAAATAACCGTACCCAGTACCATTAAAGGCATCCAAGCGTTAATAATTGACATGACAAGACTTCACACTATCCTGATCATTGGACTTAATTTTTTAATGGTTTTAGGTACGCAGGGCCAGGACCTTGATTCTGTCGAATATCTTAAAAACTATGCAGAAAGAATAAAACTGGACCGCATTGATGATGTGTATATTCCCTCAGATACAGAAGATGCGCTGAACGAACTTTTCAGGCTGACAGATCCGGAGGGCCGAAAAAAGCTGCTCACCGCACCAGAGGATACCATCGCCAGCAAGTTGCATTTTAGCCTGGGTCGTTGGATCCAGATCAATTGGGGTTTTGATGGCGGAAGCCGCTTGAGCCATTATTACAAGCTAAAAGGCGTGACTGAGACCGATGACAAAATAGACCTTCTGATCCGGGCCTTCCACAGAAAACTAAGAGGAAAAAATATCGAAGAGGACAAGCTCATTCTCACATATATCGATAAAAGAAAAAAAGAACACGAAGCCCGCACAAAAAAACTTAAAGTACTCCAAAAGAATACGCGCCGCAAAGATTCCAGGTAGTTTTTGCCCGCATTTTACACCCACCTGTCATCCATTAATATTTTGTTAAAATGTTAATACATATATTTTCAATATTATATGTATTTGTCTCATATTTAACACCATAACAACATTTTCTGTTTCAAAGTTTTTGTTCAACCTTTTGCCCATAAACCCTGGACAAGGTTCATTTATTACTTATTTATTATCAATTCATTTACTAATTCAAT
>CAYXKO010000126.1:0-6728 GCA_964465435.1 uncultured Saprospiraceae bacterium
CGAGGCTGCCGATGGCGCCGCTGTCGATCATGCTCTTGAGCTTGATGAAATAAGGAGCGTAGCGCAACACGTGGCATACCGCAACGATCCTTCCGGTCTTCTGCACCTTGGCCAGGATCTTCCGGCATTCTTGTTCCGTAGGCGCGATGGGTTTCTCCAGCAACACGTCATAGCCCATCTCCAATGCTTTCATGCAGGGGCCAAAGTGCAGGTCATCCGGAGTGGTGATGATGATCGCATCGGCGAATTTTGGTTTTTCAAACACGTGCTCCCAGGTCACAAAGCGATTTTCGTCCGGGATGTTGTGTTTTTTGGCATAGCGCTCGTTTCTGACGGGAATGGGCTCTGCCACGCCTACGATGCGGATCTGCTCGGGATACTGCAGGGCATAGGACCCGTAGGTATTGCCGCGTGCACCTGCACCCAGCGTAATGGCAGTGATGGTGCGCGGATTGATTTGATGGAAAGAGGAATCTTCCAGGATCCATTGGTTCACGGTGGATTTGAGGGATTCAATGGGGAAGGCTGCTGCACCGGCACTCAGGCCGAAGAGCCGGAGTGCATCTCTGCGCGATATGGGATCTGCCATGATTTTTAAGGTTCTTTGATCTGGTAAAGATAGCTTGTAGATAGCATGGCCCGCAATTTCGGTGAATAGAAAATTATGACTTAGGTAAGATAGTTTGAGTGTCGCTGACTTTTCAAAAGCTTCAGGATCCTGATCAAAGTAATTTCAAAATTCCGGAAACAAAAAAGGCAGATGGAATTTCCACCTGCCTTTTGTATGATTTCAGCCTGATTTGGGGATCAGGGTTTTTTAATTTTGTTGGCAAAATCACCGCCTTTGACCATGCTCATTTTATCCAGGCTGATGTGTTTTCTCATGGCCTGATTGACCTGGTCGACCGTAAGGGCTGATAATTTTTTCTCAAAATCCTCCGTGAAGCTCATCGTGCGTCCGATCTGGTGCATGGCGCTGAGCGTGGAAGCCAGGGAATTGTCCTGGGTGCGGTTTACCTTGCGGGACTGTAGAATGCCAGATTTGGCCTCTTCGAGTTCTTTTTCCGTAAAGCCATCCTTCAGCATGCGTTCGATCTCTTCGCGGAAGGCCTGTACGAGGCGGTCGCGGTTTTCTGGAGCATAAATGGCGTACACCGTAAAATTACCTGCCCTGTCCTGTGCCTCTGCACTCAGTTGGGATCCCACGCCATAGGAAATTCCCTCCTTTTGGCGGATGCGCGTAGCAAGGCGGCTGTTGAGGAATCCGCCTCCGAGGATGTAGTTGCCCATCACCATGGCAGGATATTCAGGGTCGTCGTCGCGTACCTGGATGTTGCAGCCCGCGAGGAACATGGCATTTGCCTTGTCCGGGGTCTCTATGTTGATGTCCGTTTTGGGTGCATTGTTGTATAGAGACGGAATCCGGGTGTATGGCTTTTTGGCTGCCCATTTTCCAAAATCTTTTGTGATCTGATTCCTGATAGCGGTCTCGTCAAAATCCCCAACGATGGCTACAGAAGCATTGGTGCTGCCATAAAACTCGCTGTGAAATTTTTTCAGGTCTTCCAGTTTCAGGTTTTTCACCGCTTCGATCTCCTCTTCCAGGGTCATGGTGTAGCGGATATCTCCTTTCTGGTAGGGGCTGAGATGCCTGGTGTAGGCCAATCTGACGAGTGCCTGCGGATCTGACTTTTGTTCTTCGAGTCCGGCCAGGTCTTCGTTTTTGAGTTCCTCAAATTCCTTTTCGCTGAATGCAGGATTCTTCAGCATGTCTTCGACCATGGTCAGCACCTTGGAGAGATTCTCCCGGGTGGTCTGTACGGAAACGTTGACCTGACCGCGGCCTTCAAAAATCCCAACGCGCGCTTTGAGTTTGTCCAGTTCGTCCTTGATCTGCTGACGGGACATGGTCCTGGTGCCGCGATCCAGCATGGCTGCCGTGTAGTTGGCGATCACGGCCTTGTTCTTCAGGCTGTTCTCATCGCCCATGTACAGGGTCATCGTCGCATTGACCATATTGCCCTTGGTGGACTTGGGGAGCAGGGCCCATTTGATGGATTTGGCTTCCTGACCGCGTTTGGTTCTTTTTTCGATGTTCATGGGCGATGGATCGAAATCCTCTCCCTGTGCTTTGGGGGGATCGCCCTTATAACCCTTGAGCAGGGCGGCCACGTCGGGAGCCTTGGGCATTTCTGCACGGTCCGGCTTTTCATCCGGGATGAATACGCCCAGGGTGCGGTTGCTGGGTTTCAGGTAGGTGGCGGCCACTCTCTGCACGTCCTCCACGGTCACCTTGCGGATGTAGTCGCGGTACAAAAAGGTCAATCTCCAGTCACCCATGCCGATGTACTCACTGAGTCTTCTCCCCAATGCCTCTGTGTTACTGAAAAGAAGGTCAAAATCCTTAAGTTTTTTTGTGATCGCCCTTTCCACTTCTTCTTTGGTGATGGGATTTGCATTGATTCCGTCGAGGGTCTGGACGAGGGTGTTTTTGGCTTCATCCAGATTGCTTTCCTTGCGGACCTGGGCATTGAAATAAACGAATCCCGGTTCGGCCAGGGTGGCGCACCAGCCAAAAATGCTGGATGCCTTTTTTGTTTCTACCAGGGATTTGTACAGCCTTCCCGAAGGTTCAGTGGTCAGTACGTCGGTGAGCACGTCCATGGCGGCTGCATCAGGATGTGCGCCCGGAGGTATGTGGTACATGCAGGCCACAGCCTGGGCATCTCCCACCCTTTTTAAGGTCACAAACCTTTCTCCGTCCTGCACGGGTTCTTCGGTGTAGGTTGGGATCAGCTGTCTTTCCGGTTTGGGTATGCTGCCAAAATACTCGGTGACCATTTCGACCACTTTCTTTTCGTCGATCTTGCCGGCCACGACCAGGACTGCGTTGTCCGGCTGATAGTATTTGCGGTAAAAGGCCTGCAGCCTGTCGATGGGCACATTCTCAATGTCCGCGCGGGCACCGATGGTGGTGTTGCCGTAGTTGTGCCAGAGGTAACCGGTGGAAAGGACTCTTTTCATCAACACGCTGGTCGGGCTGTTTTCGCCGGACTCGTATTCGTTGCGCACGACGGACATTTCGCTGTCGAGGTCTTTTTTGGCTATGAAGGAGTTGACCATCCGGTCAGCCTCCAGGTCGAGGGCCCAGCGCAGGTTTTCCTCTGTGGCTGCAAAGGTCTCGAAGTAGTTGGTCCTGTCGTACCAGGTGGTGCCATTGGGCCTGGCGCCATGACTGGAAAGTTCGGAAGGAATGTCCGGATGTCTGGGAGTCCCCTTGAACACCAGGTGTTCCAGCAGGTGGGCCATGCCTGTTTCCCCATAACCCTCGTGGCGCGAACCAACCTTGTACGTGATGTTGACGGTGATGGTTTGCTTGGAGTTATCCGGAAACACGAGGAAGTGCAGGCCGTTGGGCAGTCTGTACTCCGTGATCCCCTCCACGGTCGTGATTTTTTCCGCTTTCACTTCCGTTCCGCTCGCGGGTTTGGTTTGAATGGCTGTGTTTTGCATGTTCTGTTTCGTTTCGGTTTGTTCAACAGGCCTGGAAGTTTGGGCTTCCACTACCTTGGGTTTTTTAGGATTGAATCCCTGGCTGAATCCGGGGCTGGTCAAAGATCCTGCGATCAGGAGGGCAATTGAAAATTTCTGAATCATACTACTGTTATTTTCATTTAGGTGGATACAATTAACGATAACGTTTAAACTACGAAACTGTTCGTAGGATCATCTAAAAAAATCACGCAAAAGTAAGTTATGAACCTTGGAACGCAGCTTTGCGGAGGCAGGTGAATTTTTAAGTCAAATTAATTTTATAAATCACCAGATAATCAATTAATAAAACATTATAATGAATGTTATTTTGTATTTAATTGATAAACAATTTAATAAAGAAATAGAGGACAAAAATTTATTTTTTGTTTAATTAATATATCAAAAGGTTAAACAAAAATCAAACCTACCCGTTTCTTCCCCATTATTAAACCTATTAAACTTCTTATTTATGAAGAATCACTTGTTTTCATTCTTAGCTATTGCTCTTCTTGCATTCTCTGCCTGCAACGACGACGATGAAACCCGTCAGGCATCTGTGATGATCGTGCATGCTTCTCCGGACGCTCCCGCCGTGGACCTGCTCGTCAACAACAGCAAGGTTGCCAGCGGCGTCACCTTCCTGCAGAACACAAACTACCTGAAAACCGATGAGGGAACCACCAACATCAAGGTAAACGCAGCAGGCACCAACACCAGTGTGATCAATGCAGACGTTGATCTGGATGGGGACAAGTCTTATTCCGTATTTGCGGTAAACACCCTGTCCAAGATCGAGCCGCTTGCTTTTGAGGACAACCTCACGTCTCCTGCCAGCGGAAAGGCGCACGTGCGTTTCATCCATTTGTCACCGGATGCTCCGGCTGTGGACATAGCCCTGAGGGGTGGAGCGGTCGTGTTTCCCAATGTTGCTTTCAAGGCAGGTACTGCCTTTGCTCCGCTGGATGCAGGCAGCTACAAGCTGGACGTAAGGCTCGCAGGCACTTCCACAGTGGCCCTGCCTTTGCCGGACATCACGCTGGAGGCCGGAAAAATTTACACCGTATACGCCAAGGGAACCCTGCTCGGCACGGGTAACCAGGCGCTTGGTGCCCAGATCATCGTAAACAAATAGACTTAAACCGTCATCATAGGAGCCTATCTTATGATTTAGTTTTTTCATTCAGTTTTGTTGTGAGGCGGCAGGGATTTTATTCCCTGCCGTTTTTTTTTAATGTTCCGATTCAAGCCCCATCCCAAAAAGTGCAAAGTCATACAGGCAGGGATCCTCGGGATGAAGCAGACGACAGACCGAAGTCAATTCCTCCACAGCCATCCAGTCCAGGCTTTTCCGGCTGAGCATGCCCAGTTTTCGGGCTGTGCGCTCCACGTGCACATCGAGGGGGAGCATCAGTTCATCCGGTCTTAGTTCCTGCCAGATGCCAAAGTCAACACCGTTGTCGTCCTTTCTCACCATCCACCGGAGAAACATGACGAGCCTCTTGCATCTGGAGCCGCCTGCCGGCCTGGACACATGTTTGCGCGTCCGGTCAGGCACATGGGGCCGGGAGAAAAAGTGGGCATAAAACTGGTTGAGCATGGCTTCCATACCCTTAAGCCTTTGGCCAGTGTCATCCCGGCTAAAGGCCTGTTCCAGGCTTCCGTGATTTTGGTACCAATGCTGCAAAAATTCCAGGAAGTAGAGGCTGTCGGTGTATTGGAAGGTCCGGTGGACAAAGCGTTCAAAACGTTTGCGGTCCTTTTCCCCATGGTGCAGGATAAACTCATGCGGGCTGTCATCCATCAGCCGGCATAATTCCGTGGCGCTGCGGATGATGGACTTTCGGTTACCCCAGGCCAGGCTGGCCGTCCAGAACCCGGCGATCTCGATGTCTTCTCTTGTTGCAAACCGGTGAGGGATGGAAATGGGATCGTCCACCACAAAATCAGGTCTGTTGTACTTTTTTGCATAGGGGTCCAGGATCTTCTTCAGCTCCTCCAGTCTCTTATTTCTCATCTTTTGCAAAGATACCAAAGGCATCAGAGTCTGCGTTGAGGTTAAAAAACTGATATGCTGGCCGTTCACTGGAATCAATTGATCACCACCTGGCTGGGTTCGATCCGCAGGTTTCCCCTCGCTTACCTGATGGCGATACTGATCACGGGTTGCATGCTGGTGCTCGTGCGGGACAAACCGGAGCAGGAATGGTTGGGCCAACTGGTGACGGGTCTTTTGCTTGGGTTTCCGCTTGCCCTGAGCGGGCAGTTGTGGTTTGAGTCCCGGCCCGGCTCCGGATTATACCGATGGCTGGCATTCCTGCCGGCCTTGTTGTTGCCGGTGCTTTGGTATTATCTGGGCCCGGATGCAGATGACCATCGGTATCCGTTCACCTACCTTCCCCTCCTGGTAGCCTCTCTGGCGGCCGTCACCCTTGCCGCCTTTACGGGCAGCAGGGACGACCAGGGCTTCTGGATCTTCAGTCAGGAACTGCTCATGTCCTGGATCCTGGGATTCATCTATAGCCTGGTGATCGTGCTGGGTTTGGAAGCTGCGATCGTGGCGATCGAGTACTTATTTGAAGTCAAATGGTACCGGGAGATCTATCTGGATGTCCTCATTCTGGTCATGGGCATTGTGGGGAGTTCCTATCTCTGTGCCGGCATTCCGGCCTCCTTCAGTCAGAAGGCGGAGGAATTTGACTACAGGAAGCTGTATCTCATCGTGGTGAAGTTTATTTTCATCCCCCTCGTACTGGTTTATTTTCTGATCCTCTACAGCTATGGACTCAAAATCGCCCTGCTATGGGAGCTGCCCAAAGGATGGGTGGCCAGCCTTTGTCTGGGTTTTTCTGCAGCCGGGATCCTGGTCTATCTGTTCAACTACTATCTGCCGGATTGGGATGAGACCCTCCTGCTTCGCTGGTATAAAAAATACTTCATCTTTTCGCTGATACCTGTGATCCTGCTGATGCTGATCGCCCTGTATCGCCGGATCTCAGACTACGGCATCACGGAGGAGCGATATCTCGTGGCCGGAGGCGCCACCTGGCTGAGCGCATTGGTCCTTTATCTGGGCATTCTGGGAAAGAAAGACCTGAGATTTTTTCCGGTCAGCATCCTGGTGGGAAGCCTGCTCCTGGTCCAGCTCCTGGCGCTGCTGCTCAGTCATGCCACTGCTTGCCTGACTTCCTCGACTT
>CAYXKO010000127.1:0-6715 GCA_964465435.1 uncultured Saprospiraceae bacterium
TTAGTTCAACACGTAGCCACCTACTCCAAATGCTTCGGAAATGTATTTGTCATTGTAGAATTCTGTGACATCTCCGTTGGGTCCGTTATCGTCTTTGTTGGTCACTTTGCGCAGTAAGGAAAGTTGCGGACCTAACTCCAGATAAACGCCGTCCTTTTGCATTCTGTACAAAACGGAAAGATCGTAGTTGGACCACTTGATGCTGTGGTTGAAGTTTTTACCCAGCTGGTCGTTGTAGTCAAACTTCTGATTATTGTTGGCAAGCATGAAGTCAACCGTGATCCCATTGAACAGTCCAAAGAAGAATCCAAACTTGGCACCCACGCCCAATCCTGAACTAAGGTGGTGCTCGTAATTTCTGTCGTCAAAGAGGTTTGTATTGACTAAGCCCGTAAGTCCATAAGAGGTTTTAAGCCCCACATCCCACCAGGCATAAACCTTTTGGGCCTGAGTACCTGATGCAAGACAAAGCAGAATGAGAAATGGCAATAATTTTTTCATGAATTTTATTTGTTTAATGTTGCAAGATTTAAAGTAATATAGGTTTTGAATCAAGGGTTTATTTTCCATCGAGCAGATTTCACAGTCCGCCCAGGATGCTTACCTCTGCTCGTCTGCTAAAACCTCCGTATTGGATGATCTTGCCGGCAAGCCTGCTGATGGGAAGTGATTGGATCCAAACGGTGCCAGGTCCCCTGAGCAGGGCATAAAAGAGCCCTTCGCCACCAAAAACAAAGTTTTTGATGCCACGGATGAATTCAATGTCGAAATCCACCTGGGAGGTATAGGCTACCACGCATCCAGTATCGATCCGAAGGATTTCCCCTACACCCAGTTCTTTCTTTGTGACAAAGCCACCCGCGTGTACGAATACCATTCCGTCACCTTCCAGTTTTTGCATGATAAAGCCTTCTCCTCCGAATATGCCGGTGCCAAGTCTTTTTTGCAGTTCAATGCCGATCGAGACTCCTTTTGCAGCACACAAAAAAGAATCCTTTTGGGCAATGATCTTGCCATTGTACTCACTCAGGGAGAGGGGAATTATTTTTCCGGTGTAGGGAGCGGCAAAGCTGACGCGTGCCTTGCCCATTCCTTCATTGGTAAAGGTGGTCATGAACAGGCTTTCACCGGTCAACAAACGTTTGCCGGCGGTCATTACCTTTCCAAAAAATCCGCCCTGTCCGGAATCGCTGCCATCGCCAAAAACAGTGGACATCCTGATGCCATCTTCCATCATCAAAAAGGCCCCACTCTCTGCGATGGTGGTTTCCCCCGGGTCGAGTTCTATCTCCACATACTGGAGTTCCTCGCCATAAAGCTTGTAGTCGATTTCGTCGTTACGCATGCTTGTCAATTAGTGAAGTACAAAAGTAAATGAACTGACGGATATGCGCAAATTCCCGATTTGTTTAATGTAGATTCATAAATGGGTCAAAATGAAGTGTTTTTGAGGCAGTTGCCTTAATTTTACCTGAAATAACCGGAGCCCATGATGTTAGACAGAAGATCCTTTTTGGCCCTGGGCCTCGCCACCGGCGGGATGGTTGGGGTGGGGCAGCTGCTTGGCCGTTTATCCGGCGAAAAGGAAGCTGGCATGGTCATGCCAGCTCTTTTTGTTGGCCACGGCAGTCCGATGAATGCCCTGGAAGACAATGAGTTCAGCAGAGGATGGAAGGATATCTCCGGGCGTATTCCAAGGCCAAAGGCGATTCTTTGCATTTCTGCCCACTGGCTGACTCGGGGCACTTCCGTCACAGCCATGGAAAAGCCTCCTACCATCCATGATTTTGGAGGTTTCCCGGATGAGTTGTTTCGGGTGGAGTATCCCGCCCCGGGCAATCCCGGCCTCGCAGAAGAGACCCAAAAATTGATTGGATATACGACCATCAATCGGGATTATCAATGGGGTCTCGACCATGGCACCTGGTCGGTTGCAAGGCAAATGTATCCCGACGCGGACATTCCTGTACTGCAACTGAGCCTTGATTACAGCAAGCCAGCCGGGTTCCATTATGAGCTGGGTGCTGCGCTGGCAGTGTTGAGGAAGAAAGGCGTCCTCGTCATGGGCAGTGGAAACATCATCCACAATCTGGGTGTAATCGATTTCAACAAACCGGATGGTTATGATTGGGCTGAAGATCTGAATCCACTCATCCTCCGCAATCTGGAGGAAGGCAACCATCAATATTTTTTAGAATATGAAAAAATGGGCCGGGCCGGCAAGCTGGCTATTCCTACGCCGGATCATTTCCTGCCCTTGTTGTACATACTCGGTCTTAGCGATAAGAACAAACCGGTCCAGGTATTCAATGACAAGCTGATCATGGGATCCATTTCCATGACATCCATACTGGTGAGCTGAATCCAGGACTCATAAAATTTCATAACTGGTCGGGAACCATTTGTCAAAAATTGATATCCGGTGTCCGTGGCTCTCTTGCAAAGAAAACTCTTTGAGTATTCCAACTCATTTTTCCTGAGGGTCCATATTTGACTAAGGGAATTCAGAACCATTCTTTATGGCTGGTTCCTTACTATCTTCCGGTCAAACAAATGCAATCATTCCCGGGTCAAAAATCGTCAGACTAATTTTCCTGACAGGATCCAATCAATTTAACCAAAAATGGATATTTTCAGAATTCTGCGATGAGATAAACATTCAGGGTCCGGCTCAGCAGATTTACTTCAGAACCTGCCACCTTGTTTTCGATCTGATTGGGTCTTCCCGGAACTCTCACCGGCACATTGAAAACGTACTGAAGATACTTGACGTTTTTGTGGTTTGTGGCGTTCAAAATGCTGAACCCGGCTCTGAATCTTGTACCGCGAATGCTCCACTTGTAATGAACGTCGGTATCGAGTCTGAAATAATAGGGGATCTGCCGTGTATTTTCATTTACGGAGATGACCTTGCGGTCGCGGTCTGCGACCAGTGACAGGTCTACGTAGGGCTGAGGGGCACCATAAATCCCGTAGAGCTGAAAACCGAATTTTTTCAGATCCAGAGACTGCTGAAGCTTGAACTGATGCGGTCTTACAAGCCTTTTGGCATAGGGTTCTCCCTGGTTGATCTGAGAAAAATTCACGGTCGAGTTTATGAAGGAATAAGAAGCGGACAAGGTGTAGTTTCCAAATTTTTTGTCCGCTCCCAGATCGAGTCCATAGGATTCGCCTTCGCCATTTAAAATAAGTGTTCTGGGCAGAGGCGGCTGACTCACTCCGGGGGGCGGAATCAGGAAGGGCGTTGAAAACAGTTGTTCGGCGACGCCTGTCGAGTTTTTTAAATATAGCTCAAGGGAGATCTGCAGTCCTTTCCAGGAAAAGATGTTTTGCAGCTCCCATTGCCGTGAGGTCAATATTCTGAATTTTTTTTCATCGGGTTGAAGCCAGAATGCGAATGATCTGCCAAATCTGTCTTCAAAATCGGTCTGGCGCAGATATTGATAATAGATTCCCCATCGCACACTGGACACAAAGTGAGAATTCCATCGGTAGCTTAAATTCACTCTGGGAGAAAAGTCATTTTTTTGTCTTCGGTTGTAGCGGGAGATCCTGATCCCGGGATTCAATTCAAAATTACCGGGCAGATGATACTGGGCCTGAATAAAAAGGTTGTAATCGTTTCCATTGGCCAGCGAGTCCTTGAAAACAGAATTTCTGTTGATCGTATTATTGAAGTAGGTATCGTATATGTTAAATTCGAAACCAAAATCATAGGTCCCGTGATCCGCAACAAACCGGTTTGAAAAGCGAAGCTGATCTGCACGCAAGGAATTTTTAAAGGTGGACATTTCTCTCCTTCTGAAGCTGGTGTCTCTTCGGAATTCAGTTATAATTCCAAAGATCACCTGTGTGTCCGTTAGTGTGGATCGGGACCAGCAGATTTCCGAATTGAATTTTTTGGACCAGTCCACCCCAAACGATACTGAGGCCGCAGTATTGGTCCAGGATGCGGTATCGTGGAAATCTTCCCGTATCCTGAAATCAGCAAACTGGCTTACGTTGGAATAGGAAGAGGTGGTTTGGTCAAAGGAGCGAAAGAAGGATGCGTTCAGTCTTGTTTTTTTGGATGTCAATATGGTCAGTCGGGAGTATACATCGTGAAATCTGAAATCGGGATTTACAGGTGCAAAGCCACCCTGTTCCCGGTTGATGCTCAGCGTTGCACTGTTCGCATTGTTGAGCAGGTTGGCAAAGGCATTTGTCTCACCCAGATTGGTGGTTGAAATGCGTCCGGCAGCCATGAGGTTGATTCTGTCAGTGCCGACAGGCGTGTTTACGTACAAATTTGAATTCAAAATGCCTACTTCCGCCTTTAATTCAGTCCTGCCGGACGGTTCATTGGATTTCATTTTTATCAGGGAGGAGGCCCGTCCGCCATAGGTTGCAGGGATGTAGCTTTTGTAGAGGGTCAGTTCGTTTATTGCAAATGGATTTATGTTGCTGAATACCCCAAAAAAATGATCTATCGAGTAAAGCGTCAGATTGTCCAGGAGAATCAGATTTTCTTCATTGCCGCTCCCGCGCACCTGAATGCCACAGGATATGTCGTCAGTGCCATTGATGCCCGACAAGGTCTGAAGACTTTTCATGGGATCGCGAAAAACATTGTTTAACAATCTGAGATCTCCCCTGAGCGTATAAACCTCCGGCATGCTGATGCGCAAAGGGTATCCATCCTCACTTTTTAGCGCGGAGAAAGTGACAGGCTCCAGGAATTCTACGGCAGGCACCAACAGGACTTCAAGATCTAGTTGCGACTCGCTAAGATTTAACTCCTGAAGCTGATAACCCAGGTAACGGTATTCGATCTTCTGAGTCGCATTTGTACTTTTAAACCTGAGTTCAAACTTACCATTCAGGTCAGTTTCCGTCCAATGATTATCGGGCAGGGTCCTGATGCTCACCCCGATAAGGGTTTCCCTGGTAAAGGCATCATAGACCTTGCCACTCAGGAGGAATTCTTTCACTGGAGCTGATGCTTTTTCTTCTTTTTTTATTGCGGGCTCCTGCAAACTCAACAACAGATAATGCTGGTTGTCCTGGAGAATGACCTTGAAACCTGTATTCTTTGCCAGGGCTTTTGTAAAATCATCAACGGACAAATCGAGCAGCCTCGGAGAGGCCATTATGTTTGCGCAAACGGCCGGATCAAAAGCAAAATGCACCTTGTACTTTGTTTCTGCGGATCGCAGCAGTTCTGTGACGGAAATCAGGGCGTTTCTATCCTGAGCGGCAGCGTGCTGAAAATACACGAGGGCCAAAAGGAATATTACCCGGGTAAAGGAAGTTCTAAAAGTCATTTACTGCGCTCCAAAGTCAGGTTTCCTGCATCCAGTTTATATTGGAGCTGCAAGGGGAGACAAATGGATTGCAGGGCCTCGTCGAGGGCGTCCGTGCGGAAAAATCCAGAATATTTCATTTGCCTCAGTTCTGTTGGCAAATTTAATTCTTTGAAACCATATTGACGGTTTAATTCCTGGACCACAAGGTCAAGGCTGGTATTTTCAAAGTACACATAACCGTCTTTCCAGATTTTTTGCTCAGCGGGGTTAAACTCCTTCGGAACCAGGGATATCTCTTCAAAATTGGAGACTTTCTGCCCCGCAGTCAATATGAATGATTTGCCCGTTGTTTTAAAATGTACTGAGACCTTTCCCGAAAAACAAGCCACGGTCATTCTTCCATCCCGGTCGTACACATTGAATCGCGTACCCAAAACGCGGACCTCGCCGGAAGCTGACACTACAGTAAAATCGGTACCTTTTTCCACAGAAAAAAATGCCTCCCCTTTCAATTGGATGGTCCTGTTCTTCTTAAAATCTTCTTGGTTCCAGCTGATCCGGCTTTCTGCATTCAATTGAACAGTGGACCCATCCGGGAGGACCTGCTCCTTTTTTTCCGCCAGGGCGGTATTGAGCTCAATCGATTGTGCGGGCCAGAGCACATTTTTGAAAACAATGAGAAACAACAGGCAGGCCGCGGCTGCGATGATGCTTATGGTTTTCAGATTTACAATTCTGCCGGATGGAGCGGTCTCTGCGCTGATGGAACCCTCGATCCTGGACCAAATTTGGGTATGGGTCTTTGGATTATTATCTAAATCACTGAAAATCAGATTGCTTAAGAAAGAGCGGGCAATGTTGGATTCTTCCGGTAAGGCCGGATTTGATGTAAAAATTTCCTGCCAGTGCCGGTCCCTTTCGGGTGAAGGGTTTTTTACCCATTCCAGATAATCCGGATCGTCCAGCAGATCTGTCCATTTATATTGTGAGTAATCCTTCTTCATGATGACATAGGCTTAAAGCTCAGGAAAGTGGGTTTGTACTCAATTGGAGTAAGAAAAATATCAGGCTCAGCACAATATTCTCGCGCAATCTCTGAAGGCCGGTGGAAATCAGGTTCCTGACAGACTGGTACTGAAGGTCCATTAACTCGCATATTTGTTCATATTCAAGGCCTTCGGAAAATTTAAGATAAATGGCCTCCCTCTGCCGTTTGCTCAACAGAGCCATCGCTTTTTCAAGCTTCATTTGATCCTGGGATGCGGATTCCTGGCGTATCAGGGCAAGTTCAAAATTCGTCTCCTCGTCAGAACGATCGTGGGCATCGGTAAGCTCGGCGGAATTTCTTGCTGAGGATTTAAGACCTTTCAATATGCGCCTGCGAAGCGATCCGATGAGGTAATTTCTGACCGAATCAGTTTCGCCCAATC
>CAYXKO010000128.1:0-6700 GCA_964465435.1 uncultured Saprospiraceae bacterium
CGCAGGGCATTGATTTTTTCTCCGGTGTCCAGGCGTCTTTTGCTGCCCAATTACTGACCACATCAGGCGAACTGAGGCCCGGGCTTAAAGATAAAATGGGTTTTGTAAGAGCCAACTACCTGAACACCGAATACATCGGGATAAATTTGGAATCTCTGGCTCAGGATCATCCCTTGCGCTCTGTCCGGTTTAGGCAGGCTCTGAATTATGCAATTGACCGCGAGCAAATGATTTCCCTTTTCCGTTATGGATTAGGCCTGCCTGCTGTTTCTGGTTTTATTCCTCCTGCATTGCTATCAGAATCTGTGGCAAAGCCTGCCTGCTATTCCTATGATCCTGCCAGGGCAAAGGAATTAATCAATAGCTCCGGTTATAATCTGCTACCCAAGGAGAAGAAGACCATCGTGGTAAATACCAATAAGGACTATTTGGATTTGGTGTCATTTATCGTGCGTCAATGGCAGGAAGTAGGTGTTCAGGTGAAAATTGAACTCATGGAAACAGCTACTTTAAGAGAGAAAATGAGAAATGGCAGTTTGAATATGTTTAGGGCTTCCTGGATTGCAGACTATCCCGATGCGGAAAGTTTCATGACTGTTTTTTATAGTAAAAATCCCCCTCCGCCCAATTATACCAGATTCAGGAATTCTGATTTCGATAGTTTGTACCTAAAGGCAGTGGTGGAAACTGATCCTTTGGTTAGATCGGAGTTATATGTTCAGATGGACCAGATCATCTGCAGGGAGGCACCGGTGATTTTTTTGCTGTACGATGAGATGGCGCTTTTTTATCAAAAGGCACTGGCCGGAATCTCCGGCAACGCCATTAATCTTTTAAAGCTTGAAGATGTCAGCAAAGCTAGTGAATCTACTCCCGGACAAAAATTTTGAGATTATGCCGGAATCCTTCATCAGTTTTCGGACATACAATAATGATACCCTGAGCATCTAAATTAACTTTTACATCCTCGGTACCCAAACCGGAAACATTGGCTGGAAAAAGTTTTTGACCGGAAAGGTTATAGATCTCCAAGGAGCTGATCTTGGACCCGGTTGAACTAACCATAAATTCTCCGGGATTGACATTGCGGGCAAAAACTGAAGATGATACTTTATCCGTTCCGGGCTCATTGAATAGAGATAAACTATAAGCTTGAATTGCCTGGTTTGCATCATTCACATAAATTTCAGACTGGAATTTTGTCTCTGGTGAGAGTCTGATCTTTGAGGCAGACAATATGGTTAAGAATGGTTTGTGTCTGCCAAAATATTTTTCAGTATCAATTGGATCAAACCAGATGATTCTCATGGAATACCTGCCTTTTTCATCCATAACAAAATGATATTCGGCCTCTCCAAACTCAGGGTCAAAAGAAATGTCCATGAGTTCTGAAGGGGTCATATCTATCCCAATTTGAAAACCCGCAAGGGCTCTGAAATCATTTGAGAAGAATAATTCATTTTTATAATTACCCCCGGCTGGATTTATTTTAAGTCTCAGGTTTTCGGTTTTTTGGGTCCTGGCTTCCAGATTGTCGGAGTTTCCTGAGAAAAAGGCAGCATCACTTACGTCTCCGTATTTACCCATGCCAAAAACATTGCTCTTGCTGCCTGAGATCATTTCGGTAAGTTTGGCATTCCTGGAGACCGTGTTGGTCTTTAAAAATGGATCAAGGGTCCACGTATGTGTTTCTGACAGGCTTCTGAATCTGTCCTGGGTACCTAAAATCAACTTTCTCATTTCAGAAATGTCGAATGCGGTTACCGAGCCAGAATTGTTAACATCCGCTACCGCCAGCTGGAGATTATTGAGTTGGGACAAGCCAAGAATGTGTTTTTGAATGGCAATGATGTCAGCAGTCGTGATGCCGGTAATCCAGTCATTGGGTTTGGTACTTTTAAAGGGAACAATGTAATAGGGGCTTTTATCCTGAGGCAGAGGATATTCACAATTATACCTGTAGTCTTGCAAAGTGAACTCCGGCGCAAGTGGATCATTTAAATGGCGGATGAAAATCTGGTCCGGTAATATTTTGGAGGTAAACCTAATGCCAAAGGAATCCTGACATCTTTTCGGATCCGGATCGCCTCCGCCGGATCCACCTGTCATCCTGAGGGCTCGGGCCACGGCAGTGTCGAAATCAACTTGATTGGATCGAGTGTAATTAACATTCCATTGCACCTCCCCATTAGGTGCAATAACAGCAAAAGTGGGAGTGCCATAGTATGGGCCGAAAGTGCCGGATTTATAGGGGGCTGTGGCTTCAATTGAGCCGCCATCCTTTCCGGCGCCCGGAAAGGTAAGGCCGTGTTTCTGAGAATAGGCTTTGACATTTGCGTTTTGGTCCCAGATCTGCGTGCTGAGTTCAATAAATTGAACCCGGTCATTACCAGAGCCCCATTTTACGTAAGATTGCTGAAAAGTAGGTGCCAGGCTGTTGCAGGGAGGACAGTCCACAAAGAATAGCTTTAACACAACCACCTTGTTTTTGTCGAGATAGTCTGCATAGAGTCTGTGGGTCTTGTTATTATAATCTGTGATGGTAAAATCAGGCGCTTTGACCGCGAAAGCTACAATCGGCAACAGGGAGAAACACAAAATCAACCGTTTCATAGAATGCTTGTTAGTTGTAAACAAAGATCGGATTTTTAATCCTGCCAACCAAATAAAATTTGAAAAATATACTGGATATCAGAGATTTGGGATTGATTGATTATCAATTGGCATGGCAGTATCAAACTGAGCTTCATGAGCAATTGATCCAGGAGAAACGAGCCAATCTGGGAGTTTCCCATTCCTCGCATACCTTGATACTCTGCGAGCATCCACACGTATATACGCTCGGTAAATCCGGCCAGGAATCGCATTTAAAGGTAGATGAGCAGGATTTAGGACAAATTCAGGCTAGTTTCTATCGGATAAACCGGGGAGGGGACATCACCTACCATGGTCCCGGCCAATTGGTGGCATATCCAATCATGGACTTGGAAAGAATTTTTACTGATGTTCACAGGTATGTGAGGTCTTTGGAGGAAGTGGTCATACGGGTATTGGATGATTATGGGGTAAAGGCTGGTCGGGAAAAGGAGTACACCGGAGTCTGGGTTGATCCGGAAAGCCCGCGTGCTCGAAAAATTTGCGCTATTGGTGTGCATTTAAGCCGTTGGGTAAGTCTCCATGGGCTTGCATTTAATATTAACACAGATCTTCATTATTTTAATCACATTATCCCTTGCGGCATCCAAGACCCCCGGAAATCTGTAACCTCCCTTCAGTTAGAGTTGTCACAAATGGTTCCAATGGATGCGCTGAAGCATAAATTCGTCCAAAAATTCCTGGAAGTATTTGATTTGGAAGCTTCTTCTGATAACCATTGACGCCGGCATGAATCATTTAGGTCTTTTACCGGCAATCCTCTAGTATTGCCCTTTTCTTGCAGGATCTTTCCCAAAGGGATTCAAATTCTCAATATCTTGCTTTGTATTTTTAATTTCGCAGTTTAATGAATTTATTAAGTATTCAATTATGGAGCATAAAAGTGTAAGCGACTCGAGGACTGAAATGACGGAATTGGTCATGCCAAACGATACAAATATTCTTGGAAACCTGATGGGAGGTAACCTCATGCGTTGGATGGACATTGCATCAGCTATTTGCGCAAGCAGGCATTGTGGGGCCCATGTGGTGACAGTCTCTGTGGATCATATGACTTTTCACGAAGCCATCCGGTTGGCGGACGTTGTAACAATTAAGGCATCTGTTTCAAGGACCTTTAACACTTCCATAGAGGTGTTTCTGGAGGTTTATGCCAAGGGGATTCTTGATCACGCACCCAAAAAATCCAACCAGGCTTTTTTTACTTTTGTGGCAATCGACAAGGAAACTATGAGACCCAAACCTGTTCCTCCGATCTTGCCTGAATCTGCGGAAGAACAAAAGCTCTTTGATGAGGCTGCAATAAGAAGAGAGTTTCGCCTGATCGTCAGAAAAAAAATGAAGCCTTCAGAGGCCAGATTGAGTCTGGATCTTTTTGAGGCAGTGAGGGATAAATAAATGCATTCCCCATAGGTGGAATTAACTAGATAAAAAAAGGCCGGATATTTGACATGTCCGGCCTTTTTTTTGGTGAATTCTGTTTCTTAATTTAGTATAAAATTTATTTTACCTTTGATCAGCTGCGTGCCACTTTTTAATTGATAAATGTGGACACCCGATAATCCTTCAGGAAGGGATTCTATGCTGTAAAGATTCACACCGGTTGTGGTATTGAATACATTTTCATATATCTTGGTTCCTGTAATTGAGAAAATGGTGAACTGTATTTTTCCATCGTAATTTGCTTCAAGCTCCAGATTCAACGGACCGGAAATAATCGGATTGGGAAATGTCTTATGGGCTTCAACTAAGTTTCTGTGGAAACTATTTTCAATGGTTTTTGTCCTTTCCTTGGTCGGATTTCCTGTCAAAGTTGTATGTGAACCATTGATGTCTCCGGTCTTCACAACAAAGAAATCGCCATCTGACACATTTCCCTGGATCCGGGAATAAACTAGAAATTCGTCAAATGATTCCTGGTACAGGTTTTTTCCGGGTCCTGGTTTAAACTTTTTGGGTACAAACCTCCAGTGACTTGGCAGTTGATTATGAGATATGCTGCCGTTGATTACGCTGTACAGCAAGTTGAAGTCTGCATAATCGATGACCTTGTCCAGGTTTACGTCGGCAGCCAGCAAGTGATAGGGATTGGTAATGGCCTCTGTTCCAAGCAAATGGCGAAGCAATGTAATGGCGTCATCGATGTCTATTCCTTCCGGATCCGGCTTCAGCTTAGGTGTTAACTTGTAATTTTTGTTTTTTTCCAAAGGAATGAAACTATAGTGCCCAAGGCTGTTACTGGTGGAGCTTCTGCGCCAAGATCCAAATAGCGTGTCTCTTTTCTCAGTAAACACGCTGTCTCTCTTTTGTACGTAATAAACGGTCCCGCTGGGAGCTTTAATCGTGTCATATTTGATTCTCACTGTAGTATCCTTGCGCAGCGTAACGCTATAACTGTCTGTATCAACAATTTCTATTATGACATTTTCTGCTGGACGGTTTCCCGGATAGTTTAGTTGGCCTCCGATACTTAACAGGGTAGGGGGATTGGTTCTGAGGCTGTCCTTTCTTTTGCAGTTGGGAATGCGGGCGTTATTGTTTTGAATTTCTATTGTCGTCCTGCAAAAAGATTGATTTCCGGAACTGTCTGTCACCCAAATTTCAACTTCATTTTTTCCCAGGTCATCGCAGGTGAAAATCCTTTTCATTTCATTCGGATTGCTGGAAAATGAAAAATTGAGATTCTTTTGGCCACACTTGTGAAAAGAACCTCTGTCCAGGTCTTTTGCCCATACTTCTACCATGCCCGCATCTGTCTGGCCATCTCTGTTGGTATCTATTGGCATCAAAGCGACAATAATCCCATTTAAGCAATACGGACTAGGGGCAATCTTATTCAAGACCGTTACCTGGACTTCACATTTAATTTCCTGACCACAGCCGTATTCTGCTATGAAGAAAAATTTTGTCGTTCCGATGGGGTAGTTTCCACTTGCATCGGGTCCTGGGGCGGTCGCATAGGGGGAAGTGTTCCTGATCTTCGAGATATTGCCGCATTTTGAAAAGGCAACCGCTGTATCCAATTTCACATATGCGCCTTTGCAGTCGGAAGCCGCCATAACAATAGTGTCCTTGGGACACCGGATGTATGCCGTCGAATCCTTTACAACAAGTTTTAGTACTTGTGTGTAAGTCCAAACACCCTTTGGGGGATTGGCATTGGGGACATATTGGCACCAGTCGATTACCTTCCAGTCCCGGATGATTTTCATGCATCCATCCGATACTGTAAATTTCATATCCCGGTAGCTGTACATGGGCTGACTGCATTTTTTGTTGACAAACCGGGGATAGGAGAATTCCCTTGGCAGGGATTTGGGATCCGCATTGACATTACAGCCTTCCAGTTCCGTTGATTTGGGCCAGATTATATCGCTTTGTGAGAAGAGGACACCTGATGGGACCACAGTGATCGTTTGTTCGCAGGTATGAAATTTCCAGTTCTTGTCTTCATACTCCCATTTTCTGATAATGGTCCCGATACCACATGCATTTGTATTGTAAATGATGGTTTTAGGTTTTGGCCCTTCCCGTTTTACATAATTTTCCCAAATCCATACCTTTCCCCATTTGTCCAGGTTGGAGACGTCCTCTTCGCAATTAATGGTCACGTCTTTTGGGCATTCCAGCCAGATTGCCTGGGGTGATGAAAATAGTCTAGGGGTGGTGAGTGTAAGGAATAGAATGGCCATAAGGTTGCCATTGAAACCTGTAGTCGCAGTTTTCATGAATATAGGATTTAAAAATTGAATTGCGTGCCTTCGGTGGAGTAGTCGGTCAATAATTCAATACAAATATAATAACAATTTATAATATGTATATCCTTGACATAAAAAATTTTAATTTTTTTTAATGGGTCCTGGCTATTTTGTACCTCTCGAAAGAGGGTTTGTTTATATCTTTATTCTCAATTTCAAAGAATTACCAGTATATGATCAGATTTATTTTGGTTGTTTTCTCGACCACCGTATTGTTCTCAATGAGCAACTGCAAACAGGAATCCAAGGATAAGGCAGCTGAGACTCCGCAAACACAGCAACAGGCT
>CAYXKO010000129.1:0-6682 GCA_964465435.1 uncultured Saprospiraceae bacterium
AAACCTTGACTACTTTTACATTGCCGAAAAACTGAAATATTATTGCTCACTTCTTAGCTGGAACAGGATTGTCGCCCTGGACACCCAGATCCTCTTTATTGATGAAATCATTGAAATTGCCAGAAAAAAGGAGTTTGCAGAAATTCCCCCTGTTGCCATTTATCTGAAAATCTACGAAACATTTATTTACCCGGATCAAATTGAATACTATCGCGAACTCAAGCAGCTCATTGAAAATTACCTTCATCTTTTCCCCAGTGATGAAGCAAAGGAAATTATCGAGGCTGCGATAAATTACAACATCCGAAATGCAAACAAGGACATAACCTATCAAATTGAGCTGCTTTCCATATATAAGAAAGGCCTGGACAGTGAAGTACTTTTTCCAAATGGAGAAATGTCTCCCTGGACCTTCAAAAACATCATTACCCAGGCGGTAAGACTGAAGGAATTCACCTGGGCCGAACAATTCATCAAAACATATTCAGAGCGTTTAAATCCATCTTACAAAGAAAACGCAGTCAACTATAATCTGGCATTGATACACTTTCATAAAAGGGAGTTCAACAAGGTAATTCCCTTGTTGCAAAAGGTGGAATACGATGAGATCTTTTATGGATTAAATTCAAAAGCCATAATGGTTTCAACATATTTCGACATGGGGGAATTTTATGCCCTGAGTTCTTTTTTGGAAAGCTTCAGGAACTTCCTTGCAAGAGACAAGAATCTCAGCCAGGTCAAGAAAAACACCTACTTGAATCTTGTGAAATTCACAAAAATTCTGGTGGATGTGCATAATGGTTCGACCCGGAACCTAGAGAAATTAAAAAATGAAATTATAAAGGAGCACTCCGTAGGAAAGGATTGGTTATTGGAGAAAGTAGATGAACTTTTATATAGTGCCCATACTCCGCGAAAGCCCGCTTTTCAAAACATAAAAAAATGACAAAACTACCGGAAAGCCGACTTAGGGTGCGTTTTAAGGATTGCGACCCGCTTGGCCATCTCTACAACACCAGGTACATTGAATATATGCTGGAATCAAGAGAGGACCATATTCTGGATCATTATGACTTGAATCTGGAAAATTATGCCAACCTGGAAGGTCGCGCATGGGTGGTTGTCGGACACCAAATAAATTATCTCAAAGAGGCTAAAAGAAACGAATATGTGCGAATCAGATCCTCAATGATCCACTTCGGCCCCACCACCATTCTGAATGAATATCAAATGTGGGATGATGCCTTGACTACCCTTAAGGCCATCATGTGGAGCAAATTTCTGCACATTGATCTCAGAGTAAAAAGAACAATTCCTCACGATCCATCGATGATGACCCGTTTGGAATCCCTGTTATATCATATTGACCAAAATGATTTTGAGGAAAGGGTGACACATTTAAAATCTCTGGAAAAAGCGCCTCACCGTTGATATCGGAAAGAATCGAAGAACTTATCGACCTCCTTATTTTGCCTGGAATTGTAATCGCAGAAGTATTGAAGTGTAAGTAGATGATTATAAAATGGAATGACCGCCATTTTTACGACAGAACTGTCCTGTCCAAAGGTCATCTGAAATACTTCTCCGGGTATTCCGTCAAATTCTCTGGCATACTGATAGGAAAGATCTCCTTCCAATTGGGCAATCATCTGATCCCGTATAGCTTCGATCAAATATTCTGAGAGTGAGTCCTCCTTGTTAAAAAAATTTAACCCTTCCGGGTAGGTCGTTAGGTTGACCATATAAATGATCTGACCTTCAGAGCAGGAAAAGGTTTTTACGTAAACCATGCCGGCCTCTGATTCAATGCTGTCCCTGGATTGATCAGGCGCCTTGGGCATTTGAAATGAAAAGCTGGCATCAGCATCAGATACCAAAATCCATTCCTGGAGGGCAGGAATGAAAAGCAATATGCAAATAATCCATTTCAATATTTTAGTAACGACACCTTTCTTTCAAATGTTGCATTTCAATGCAAAGATATTACCTGGTTATTAATCAATGGTTTACAGTTCTCGGGCCAAAAATCAGGAACATGCCGGAATGAAATTCATTTAAAATGATGGTTCGGCATTTGATCAGGGATCCACAGGACCTATTCCAAAAGACATGCAGTTATTATTATATTTGCGCAAAATAGAAACACATGACAAAATTTGATATACTCGTCATAGGATCCGGACCCGGTGGTTATGTGGCCGCCATCCGAGCTGCTCAGTTGGGAAAAACCGTCGGCATCATAGAAAAAGAATCATTAGGGGGAATATGCCTTAACTGGGGTTGTATCCCTACAAAGGCCCTTCTGAAATCCGCTCAGGTTTTTGAATACATAAACCATGCCTCAGAATATGGAATTTCCGTAAGCGGGGCCAAAGCTGATTTTAATCAAATCATCAATAGAAGCCGCGGTGTAGCAGATGGAATGAGCAAGGGAATCCAGTTCCTTATGAAAAAGAACAAGATCACAGTGATCATGGGCTTTGCAAAAATTAATAAAAACAAATCCGTGGAAGTGAAAGATGCCGATGGAAAAATTAGCAACTATTCGGCTGATCACATAATAATCGCCACCGGTGGCCGGGCCAAGCAATTACCCAATCTGCCGATAGACGGTACCCATGTCATTGAGTATAGAAAAGCCATGTCCCTGGATAAACTGCCTGCAAGAATGGTAGTGGTCGGTGCAGGCGCCATTGGCGTTGAATTTGCATATTTTTACAGAAGCCTCGGTACTGAGGTAACAATTGTTGAATTCATGGAACAAGGACTGGTTCCCCGTGAAGATGCCGAAATAAGCAAGGAACTGACGAAGGTTTTCAAAAAGAAAGGAATTGTGACTCTCTCCAATACTGCGGTTGAAAAAATTGAAAAATTAAAAAATGGGGTCAAGGTATTTGCCAAAGACCGAAAGAGTGGCAAAGAAGAAATTCTGGAATGCGACATAGTCTTATCCGCAGCAGGTGTGAGTCCCAACCTGGAGGGAATCGGTCTGGAGGATGCAGGTGTTAAGCTGGAAAATGGCCTGGTAAAGGTGGATTCCATGTATCGCACCAATGTGCCCGGAATTTATGCCATTGGCGACATCGTGCCCGGCCCCGCATTGGCGCACGTGGCCAGTGCAGAAGGCATTACATGCGTGGAAGCCATTTGCGGTCATCATCCTGAGCCAATTGACTATAACAATATACCGGGATGCACCTATTGCTCTCCGGAAATAGCCTCTGTAGGATATACCGAGTCTGCCGCCCTGGCCGCCGGATATGAAATCAGGGTTGGTAAGTTTCCATTTTCAGCCTCAGGTAAGGCAAGTGCCGCCGGCGCCAAGGATGGATTTGTAAAAGTAATATTTGATAAAAAATATGGGGAATTCCTTGGGGCGCATATGATTGGTATGAATGTAACAGAAATGATCGCTGAAGTGGTAGCGGCAAGAAAACTTGAAACCACAGGGCATGAAATATTAAAATCCATACACCCCCACCCGACCATGTCTGAAGCAATCATGGAGGCTACAGCTGCCGCTTTTGGTGAAGTGATCCATTTGTAACAGGAAGTAATTTGGTCATTTAGATCTACCCTGTCACCTGATGACATTCACATCACCGGCTAACCGGTATGATTTACCGGCACGATCTCTGAACAGGAATAGATAAGTGTAAACACCGGGATTTACCATTTTTCCGCCCGACTCGCCAAACCATGCCCCTTTGGAGCTATTGGGTTCCCCTCCTTTGCTTTCAAAGAGCAATCCGCCCCACCGGTCATATATTTGTAACAGGTCGATGAGTGCAAAACCTGGATCCGTGAATAAGTTGAAGTAATCATTTACACCATCAGAGTTTGGAGTAAATGCATTGGGTGCCCAAAATCCCTTACGGGCCAGGATAATTGCCCCATACTCAAACTCACAACCATTTGCATCCTTTCCATAAGCCTTGAATTCAGATATTTCCGAAGTGGCCTTAACTCCTGTTTTGGCACAGTTACTGCATCCCAACGGCTTATTACCATCCCATTCAATGACAAATCCACTGGCATCAAACCCTTCTCCGCCAAATGAAAGCCAAACAGAGTCGCCTATGAACACTTCCACCGTGTCAAAACCTAAATTTTCAGATGCAGAATTGAGTTTCGTAACCGTAAAATCATAAGAAGCCTCGCAACCCAAAGAATCCCTGATTACCAAATTATAGACTCCGGAATCCAGCCCCTGGATGTCAGGAACCAGGTTGCTCACCTCTTTATCATTTAAAAAATAACGTACCGGGTCTTTGCCTCCGCTAACCCTTTTGATATTCAACTTCC
The DNA here is from genome assembly GCA_964465435.1 of uncultured Saprospiraceae bacterium. Classification (GTDB taxonomy): domain Bacteria; phylum Bacteroidota; class Bacteroidia; order Chitinophagales; family Saprospiraceae; genus Vicinibacter. Next base: position 4,306 of record CAYXKO010000129.1, read on the forward strand.
CCTTTCCCAAGTCAGAACAATAAAAATCCTCTGACTTTATATCAAAGCAAAAGCATTCAGGGGCAATTATTTCAAAGGAGGTCTCTGAGGTGCATCCGGCAAGGTCCGTAACTGTTACCTGGTAAAAACCCTTATCCAGATTGGATCTGATATGAGCGGTGTCCCCATCAAGCCAATTGTACCTGTAAGGCCCCACTCCACCGGATGGTATCAAATTTATCTCTCCGTTTGCCTGATTAAAACATACCGGATCTTTTTTGTAATAATGAAGTTCAAACGTCGGGTAATAGGACAGGTTGATCAATACTGAAGAATCGCAGCCGGCGAAGTTCTTAAGGGAATAAAAATATTGTCCGGAGGAGTCCAAAACCAAATTGCCTAAGGATAATTTGTTTCCGGAGCAAAGCGTGGTATCCATAACAAAGTGATGGGCGACCTTCTTTTCAATATTCAATTCTATTATGCTATCGCAGGAACCGGAAGATGGAAGGTCTATCAGATATTTTCCGGGCAACTCATATTTTTCGCCTCTGAAAATTAAGAAAGTCCCCTCACAAATAGCTGTATCTATGATTTGTCTTATTTGGTCACTGACTTTGAGATCAAGAATATATGAATCCTCGCAGGGAAACTGACCCGAAAGCTTCCATTCAAAATGACCCGAGGCATTAAAAGTCCTGCCTCCAAAAACAAGGTTGTCTCCCTGACAAATTTGAGTATCCAGTCTGAATACTTTAGCAGGTAAAAGTCCCAGATCCAGCTCCACAATACTATCACAACCCAGCCAAGAATCAAGTAGAACAGTATATCGCCCTTCCCTATCAAATCTCGAACCACTGATTTCAAGAAAACTCCCTTCGCAGATGGATGTGTCCAGCAAACTGATCTCCTGTGGATTAACGGTAAGGACCAATCTGTAAAAGCTGTCACAACCATTAATGGAAATCCCGGAATGATCGTATATGCCACTCCTGAAAAATGACTTATTATCAATCTCCAAGGTATCTCCTTCACAAATGCTTATACTGTCGACAAGAAAACTTTCAGGATAGACTTTAAGCTTGACCTCGAAAAAGCTATCACATAAGCGATTATGATCATGCTGCCACCTGTGCGTTCCTTCTGCACTTAGTACCGTATCCCCTACACTAAGAAAGGAACCTTCGCAAATGGATGTATCTACATTCAAATAAAAATGATCCACTTTCCGAAGATTCACTTGGACAATACTATCACATCCAGATGAAGAACTGAGTGATATTAAATAACTGCCTTCTAGGGTCAAAACACTATCCCCGATTGTCAGGGATTCATGTTGACAAATGGTGGTGTCTATGTAATTCAGGGATGATTTCATGATTTCCAAAAACAGGTAAATTGTACTGTCACAACCATTTTGCTTCTGTGTGACCCATGTATATTGACCCGCCTTATCGATGGCAACTCCCCCAAAATCAATGCTTTGTCCTTCGCAGATAACAGAATCAATGAACGTATAACTATGGTCCAGCTTGTAATCGTAGGCAGAACTAAGTTCACAATCAGATCCGTTGGCTGCACGCAATACATAAACACCTTCAGCACCCTTGGGGATATAATAATCCCTTGTGTTAGCTCCCGGTATCGCTATGCCATCCTTATACCATTGATATTTGATGGTAGGAATATTTGTTCTGAGTCCTTTTAAGGCAATGGTATCACTGCATGGAAAACCTTCTATGTTGAAATAAAAAGAATCAATTCGAGAAGTTTCTTCCAGAATCAATTCATCCAGCCAGTAAAAATAGTTCCCGTCCGTAGGAGCACAAGCCGGTCCAAGCACAATGGATTCCACCAAAACGTTGGGTCTCAGTTTAACAGTAGTCCTAATCCATTTATTACTACCAGTTACAGACAATCTGGATAATTCAAACCAGCCCTGATAGGCCGTCGGACACAAATATGGATTGGGCGATCCAATTCCAAAAGGAAGGTTTGAGCAATCGGAGGTGCCGAAAACAGCCATGTTAAAACTTCTTCGTGGCCCTATAAATCTGGTTCCGAATTGCTGCGTACCTCGTCGGCCAAATCCTACCCAGAAGCTCAAGGTATATTCTTTACCGGGAACCATGGGTTCCGAAAGGCAAGCACCAACATATTCCTTATATGGACCAAATCCCAGATTTTCTATATCTAAAAAACCCACATATCCTTTATCTGCCGGCAGCGGCAGCGGAGGAGTGCCCCTGACTACATCCTGCCAAAAATCACACAGATTGAAATAATCCGAAGTGGCGGCAGATGCCTGAATCCAGTTTTTACATTTATACAACTGGGCAGTAGTGTCGGGACACTCAGTATAGTCTTCAAAGGAAGGATTCGGAATCAAACCCGAAGG
>CAYXKO010000130.1:0-6666 GCA_964465435.1 uncultured Saprospiraceae bacterium
GTGCCTGCATCGCATCGCGGAAGGTCAGGGGTGGCATGGGATTGCACCTGGCCATGGGGGTGATCCTCGGCGTGGTCTTTATCTTTTTGTCCAAGCTGTCCATCACCATTGCCAACAACGATGCCTTCAGCCCCTTTGCAGCAGTCTGGCTTCCCAATCTTACCTTTTCCGTGGTGGGATGGTATACCTATCGGCTGGCCCAAAAGTAGGCCCGCTCAAAAGGACAATTTTTGTATTTATTTAACGGGAAGTGCAGAAGCTTCTTGTTTATCTTTGCGTTATCATACAGATGATTGATTTTCAGCTAAATGAAATATTGGATTCTAATTTAAGGATTTTTTAACATTTTTTTGTTTAACCTTATTAGGTCAAAAATTAAACAAGGATTACCTTTGGAAAAAAATTCAGATATGTCAACGATGGAGTTTTATGCATCATTAAATCAGCAGTCCCAGACGCTGCATAATTTTGCTTTCAGCCTGACCAGGGATATGGAGGATGCCAAGGACCTTTATCAGGAGACCGCTTTTCGTGCTCTTTCAAATCGCGATAAATTCCAGCCGGGGACAAATTTTAAGGCATGGTTGATCACCATCATGAAGAATATCTTCATCAACAACTATCGCCGTAAAGTGAAGGGAGGGATTGTCAGCGACAACAGTGAGAATCAGTACTACCTTAACTCAATCAACAATTCCATTCTCAACAGTGCTGAATCTGACATCATGATGGACGAGTTAAACGGAATGGTTGAAAGTCTGGACGATTCATTAAAAATTCCTTTTCTCCGTTATTTCCATGGATACAAATACCAGGAGATTGCGGACGAACTGCACCTGCCGCTGGGTACCGTAAAAAGCCGCATCTTCTTTGCCCGCAAGGCGCTCAAGAGTATGATCGGTCAGCATTACAAGATCTACGACGAGGCAGCTATTCTGGAAAATTAATATTTTCCACCAGGCAGCAAGGGTCCTCACAATGTGCCGCCTGCCATTCGTTTTGAATGGATTGGTTTATTTGGTTAACTAAAGGGATTTGCAGCGGGGTTTCATTTATTCTCCAGTCTCGACTGGCAGCAATTAAATTTCATTCCGTTTGTACTCCGTCGAAGCAAAGCAATCGAAAATTTTATAAATTAAATGAATCCCTGGTCCTGTGGGGGCCTCACTTTTCGGGAATTGAATATTATGTCGATGCGGTTTTAGTCCGTTCCGATCAGCGGTACATGACAGCCTTAACAGCCTTGATCACTTTTTCCGGATTGGGCAGGTATTCCTGCACCATAGTCAGTGCGTACCCAAGCGAGACATCGGCTGCGTTGACGCGGGTTACGGGTGCATCCAGATAGTCGAAGGCATATTTTTGGACCTGGTAGCAGATCTCTGAGGATATTCCTGCAAAAGGCCAGGATTCGTCCACCACGACGAGGCGGTTGGTCTTTTTGACGGATTCCACGATGGTTTTGATATCGAGGGGGCGTATGGTTCTCAGGTCGATGACTTCTGCATCAATCCCTTCTTTTTCCAACTCTGTGGCTGCGGCTTTAGCCACCTCCATCATTTTGTTGAAGGACACGATGGTGACATCTTTTCCGGTCCTGCGGACGGCTGCTACACCGATGGGTACGTAATATTCTCCTTCCGGCACTTCGCCCTGCAGACCATACAGGATCTCGGATTCCATCATGCAGACCGGATCATCGTCCTGGATGGCTGATTTGATCAGTCCTTTGGCATCGTAGGGGTCTATGCATGAAATGACCTTAAGCCCGGGGCAGTTTGCAAGCCAGGCCTCGAAGGTTTGGGAGTGCTGCTGTGCCAGCTGGCCGGCAGCTCCGGATGGACCGCGGAATAGGATGGGGCAGCGGAATTCACCGGCGGATTGAGAGAGCGTCTTGGCTGCATTGTTGACGATCTGGTCAAAGGCCAGTACGGCAAAGTTCCAGGTCATGAACTCCACAATGGGCCTAAGGCCATTCATGGCCGCACCCACGCCGATCCCGGCAAAGCCCAGTTCCGCAATGGGGGTGTCAATCACCCGTCTGGGGCCAAATTCATCCAGCATCCCCTTGCTGACCTTATAAGCGCCATTGTATTCAGCCACTTCTTCTCCCATCAGGAAAACGTTGGGGTCCTTCCTCATTTCCTCGGACATACCTTCTCTGAGGGCATCCCTCAGCGTGATCACTCTAGCCATGCTTTATTGCTGTTTGGAAGCGCAAAAATAAGCCTAATCCCCGTTTTGAAAGTGGTTTTCTTTTGGAGTCGGACCCGGGTTGCTTTTATTCTTCCTTGCCCATATCCCGGTTGATGACGATCTGGAGTTGCTCTGTTTTGAGGTTTTTTCCGATGATCTTCCGGTCCGGATTGAGCACATACATCTCGGGAGTGATGTCCACCCAATACTTGGCGTAGATGGATTTGTTGGTGGGGTCAAAGACATGGGTCCAGTCCCTGACCTGGAATTTATCTATGAATTCGTTCCAGTCCTTTGAGTTGGTGTTGAGGGCGATGGCAAAGATCTCGACCTTGTCTTTCCATTGTGCGTAGAAATTGCGGAGTTTCGGAGTCTCTTCCCTGCAATGATCGCATTTGGGATCGTACATGAAGACGATCACATAGGGTTTCTTTATGCCGTAAATGGATTTGGTTTGTCCATAGGGATCTGTGGAGATCACATCGGGCCCCTTTTTGTAGAGCAGGCTTGCCTGCATTTCCCAGGCCTTTTTCCTGAGCTTGCTCAATTCCGTCGAATCGAGCCAGTAAGCATTTTCCTTTGTGAAATACTTGTCGATGATATGCACGTATACGGCCTCGCCATCCATCACTTTGGTTTTGGTGGGCTGATATTTCAGGGCTATGTAATTGCTCACAAACTGGAACATCTCCTTATTGACCATGGACTTCCGGATGATGATGTCCGCCCAGTGGATGATGGAATCGGGCTGCTGCATGGTAAAATCCACGATGTACTTGTTGAGCTTGTTGACGATCACCGGCGTATAGATGAGCCTGGCATCGCTCAGGTCCACGTTGTCCCAAAACTGCGCCTTGAAATACTGCAACTGCGCAGCGCGATCGGGTTCGCCCTTGGCATCGCGAATATCCACCAGGTCGGGGTTTTGGCCAGCCAGTTTGAATTTTGTAAAGAATGCATTCGGATACCTGCTGACGAAAGACTGCACCTGTGCCTTACGTTCGTCGTTGATTTTTTGGAATCCGGCCTCGACTTGCTTCTGGACTTCTGCATTTCCTTCGTTTGTTTTTTTGACGCTGTTGAGAGAATCAATTCTTGCGTCGTGGATTCTTTGCAGTTTGAGGGATTCGTAAAGCAGGACGTTGTCCAGTGAACCGCTCACCTGCATGGCGCCAATGAGATCGGATTTGTCTGTCAGCATTGAAATGTGTTGTTCCCGATCCAGGATCACGTGGAAGTTGGTATAATCAGGCAGTATCACATAGAAATATCCGGGTTTAAGCAGATTTCTGCTGCGTATCTCAAACTTTCCCTCTGCATCCATCATGGCGGAGTCTGCTATGTAGTTCTGATCTGCATAGACTCCGATCAGTTTCACCTTGCCTCCTGTATATCCCTTGACCTGGAATTTAAGATGACAGCTATCCTGGAGGGGCTGTGCGCAAAGGACTGAACCAAGCAGCAAGCTGATCAGAAGGAAAAAACTGGGTTTCAGTAAAGTGAATAATGGATTTGATGTCATGGCTTTTATTTTGGAACCGAAGAATCCGCATCCTGATGATGGATCAAAATTGTCCGGCTCAGACTTTCGGGTTTGCATGCAAAATTAGAGCCGAACTGCGACAAGCTGAGGGGTAAAGGAACATTTAAGATATTTTTTGCATACCTCACCGGAGCCATCTTGCGTGAAACCTGCCCCGGCTGGTCATTTCGAGGGTGGGGGCCGGAATTTTCACCACGTTCAGGACGCGAAACAGGCTTCGTAAAAATGGATTTCTGACCGGAATTTTGGTCAGGTCCAGGTCCGCTGAAAGGTAATATTGGCTGATCCTGGGATGGATACCGGGATCGGGGCGGATTGTGGACCCGTTTTCAGATTTCCATTCATTGGCAAAGCCCCCGTAAAGTCCACGGGCACCCGCTCCAATGCTAAGAAGCAGCCAGCGGGGCTTCCATATGCCAGGATGGAAGGAAAGCCAATAGGTCTGGTGGTTGTAGTCTTTAAGCAGCCTTTGTGCGGGGTTCGATCCAAACAATGAGGCAGATCTTGCCCGGAGGAGGGGGTCTTGCGGATCTGCTTCTGAGAGGAAGGAGAATTTCAGGATTGCTCTTTGTTGCCCGAACAATAACTCCTGACCCAGGTACAGGCCTGTTCCCAATACATTGGCTGCCATATCCGGCCATGAAAATCCCCAGCCTCTGCTGAATCCATCCATTACCTCGATCGTACTTTGGGTGATCAGGGAGCCGGCCACGCCGGTCCACAGAGCCTGTTTTTGACGCATGCCGGTCCAGCGGGCTGTCTGGCTGATAAGCCCGCACTGGATGTAACCGGAATAAACATGGCCCAATTTGTCCATATTCCGCCATTCACCCCAATCGTAGAAAGAATGGGCCTTACTTGTCCTGAAATCCTTGTACCAGGCATGGTAGAGACCCACGGATAAGGTTGAGTATACCAGCAGACCAGAACCGGCTGCCAGCAGAAACCTTTCTTTTTTGAAGCTGTCAGCAGGAACAAAGAAACTGGCTTTCGCAGATGCTCCCGGATAGTCCGGCTGTGCATTCAGGCATGAAGAAAATAAAAAAAAAGCAGCGGTTTTGGCCGCTGCTGTGCTATGATAAAATGTTGATAGTAGATGCCTGATCAATACCTGTAGTATTCGGGTTTGTAAGGTCCTTCGGTGGGCACTCCGATGTAGGATGCCTGATGTTCCTCCAAAACTTCCAGCTCTACGCCGATCTTTTCCAGGTGGAGCCTGGCTACCTGCTCGTCCAGATGTTTGGGCAGGGTGTATACTTTGTTTTCGTATTTGTAGTGATGCTGCCAGAGTTCCATCTGGGCGATGACCTGGTTGGTAAACGAGTTGGACATCACAAAGGATGGATGGCCGGTGGCGCAGCCCAGGTTTACCAGTCTGCCTTCCGCCAGCAGGATGATGTCCCTGCCATCGATGTTGTATTTGTCTACCTGAGGCTTGATTTCCACTTTGGTTTGTCCGTACTGGTTGTTGAGCCAGGCCACATCGATTTCATTGTCAAAATGGCCTATGTTGCAGACCACGGTTTTGTCTTTCATCAGGCGGAAATGCTTTTCGGTGATGATGTCGCGGTTGCCGGTGGCAGTCACGACGATGTTGGCAAGTTTCACCGCATTTTCCATTTTCAAAACCTGGAATCCGTCCATGGCGGCCTGCAGTGCACAGATCGGGTCAATTTCCGTAACGATCACGCGACAGCCCGCTCCGCGCAAAGATGCCGCAGAACCCTTGCCCACGTCTCCGTATCCGGCCACTACAGCCACCTTTCCGGCCATCATAAGGTCTGTGGCACGGCGAATGGCATCCACGCAGGATTCTTTGCAGCCGTATTTGTTGTCGAATTTGCTCTTGGTGACCGAGTCATTGATGTTGATCGCCGGCATGGGAAGTTTTCCGTTTTTGGCGCGGTCGTGCAGTCTGAGAACACCGGTGGTGGTTTCTTCAGAGATGCCTTTGATACCGGGCACCAGCTCTGGATATTTATCGAGGACCATATTGGTCAGGTCTCCCCCGTCGTCGAGGATCATGTTGAGCGGCTGACCATCCTTGAATGCATGCAGCGTTTGTTCAATGCACCAGTCGAATTCATCGTTGTTCATTCCCTTCCAGGCAAAAACGGGAATGCCCTTGGCTGCGATGGCTGCAGCAGCATGATCCTGGGTGGAAAAAATATTGCAGGAAGACCAACTCACTTCTGCCCCCAGTTCGATCAGGGTTTCGATCAAAACAGCGGTTTGGATGGTCATATGCAGACAGCCTGCGATCCTGGCGCCCGCCAGGGGTTTGGTCTTGCCGTACTGCTCTCTGAGGGCCATGAGCCCGGGCATTTCTGCCTCTGCCAGTTCTATCTCTTTCCGGCCCCAATCAGCCAGTCCAATATCCTTCACTTTATACTGAAGGCCGTTCATTACTTCTTGCATTTCTGTTAAAATTTGGACAAAATTAGTTCATTGTGTATTTCTATCGATTGCATTAACACTTATTAAATCTGAAGGTTTATTTTTTATGCGAATCTTGAGTTTGCATTTGGTTTTTGCCGGCTGAGATTCCTTCTCCTGCAGCTTGTCAATCTTCAGGAAATCGGGAATGCCGTTTGTCTTGTTTTGTTGATCCGGCCGGGTGTCCGGCTCCTTGCAGGCTGCAAGGCAACACAGGGTATTTCAGGTCCGTGCATGCCGGATCCAGACGGTCTCGGTGGAGAAAATTTCGGGCCATCCGGTCAGGTCTATGAGCGCAGAACTAAGAGGTAATTTGAGAAAGTTTAACACTAGGTCTGGTTTGCCAAAAGCCTCTCGCATTTGGATGGTTCTTTTGGAAGGTTTTAGGAAGTTGATGACCGGATTTTTCTCCTGGGCGATACTGACAGTCCATCCTTTTTCCGGCCTTTTCCGGAGCTCGGTCAGCAGATTTGCAAACGACGCATCGTCCA
>CAYXKO010000131.1:0-6661 GCA_964465435.1 uncultured Saprospiraceae bacterium
CTAACGGACAACCAGATCCTTATTACTGAAAACGGCGAGTTTCTGCGCAACATGAATGTCCGGGATGGATATGCGATCAAGAGGGCAATTCATGCAGGTTTGAAGATCGGCGTCATCACGGGAGGCAGGTCCGAAGGCGTCGTAAAAAGATTAAATATTCTGCATGTCTCAGATGTGTATACAGGATGCGAGATCAAGCTGCCCGTATTCAGACAGTTACTGGCAAAATGGGATCTTGCTGCAGGACAGATCGCTTACATGGGAGACGACATACCTGATCTTGAATGCCTGAAGGAGGCCGGTCTTGCATGTTGTCCTGCTGACTCTGTGCCCGAGGCATTGTCCTGCGCCACGTTCATTTCTCCGCTTAAAGGTGGCCAGGGTTGTGTACGCGATCTTTTGGAAAAAATCATGAAGTCACAAAACCTCTGGTAATTTGACTTCCTGGCTGATTTTGATCCGGTGGAAAAACCTTTCCATCATCCTTATCTTCCAGGTTCTCGTTTTTATGTTTTTGGTCTCTCCCCTGCTGGCCAACGGCAAAGCAAGCATCCAACAATGGACTGAACTCTTCATCATAAGCATCACCACCTTGCTTGTGGCTGCATCTGGTTATGTCATCAATGACCTTGCAGATCTGCCCATAGACCGAATCAACAGGGATCCGGCATTCGTACCACTGGATCGCGCCATCAGCCCCGATGAGGCAAAGATCGCATACCTGGCATGCCTGATCCTGGGTAATTTTTTTGCCCTGGCCTTTTGCATCAAGAGCCATTTTTTCTGGCATTATTGGATATTCCCCATTAGCGTACTCGCGTTATATTTTTATTCTGCCTATCTAAAATGCACCCCCCAGGCTGGCAATATTTTGGTAGCAGGATTTACTGCCGGAGCGGTCTACCTTCCCTTCTATGCATTTAAAAGCCAAATGGAAGTCCATTTGCCTCAAGCTGAGGGCTTGTCTGACTTAATTCAACAATTGACGCTGTTTGCCTTTCTGTCCAATCTTTTGAGGGAGTGGATAAAAGATCGCGAAGACTATACCGGTGACCAGATAAACCGTTGTCAAAGCACTGCAGTGTTTTTAGGTAAACAAAAAAGCTGGTACCTGATCGGCCTGGGCTTTCTGATGAACTTATTTTTTTGTCTGGGCTGCATGGCCGGCCTCCCTACCCGATTTCTTTTTGTATTGTTTGGACTGTTGATCCTGCTCCCCTTGTTGGTGATAATGATTCTATTTCTTGGCTTGGGCAGGGAATCCAGATTCAATTTAATAAGCAATCTCCTTAAATTATGGATGTTGTCAGGTTTTACATTCTATCTCATTCATGCATATGACCCATAAATACATCAACAAAAGAAAAATCATCCTGGCATCCTCCTCTCCACGACGTCGTCAGCTACTGGAAGAGTCAGGAATCTGGTTTGAGTCTGTTTCCCTTGATTTCGACGAATCATTTCCTGAGGACCTTCATCCTGCCATGGTGGCCGCGCATATTGCAACTGAAAAGTGCAGGATGGCTAACGGGCTCATACGGGAAGACCATATACTACTAACAGCGGACAGCGTCGTTGTCCTGGGCGACAAGATATTCAACAAGCCCCAAAACGAGAAAGATGCCTACAGGATGCTTGCCACCTTGTCTGGTAAGACCCATCGGGTGTTTACAGGCGTTTGTCTCAAGGATTCAGAAATCGAAATCAGCTTCACAGGCCACTCTTCAGTCAGCTTCAGGGAGTTTACCGATGCTGAAATCCGATGGTATATAGAACGATACCGGCCCTTTGACAAGGCAGGTTCCTACGCCGTTCAGGAATGGATCGGACTCTGTAAAATATCAAATATCGAAGGGACCTTCGCAAACATCATGGGCCTGCCCACAGACCTGGTTTACGAAGGATTAAAGCATTTCAAGGGTGCTATTCATGAGTGAGGACCATGGCTAGCCAGTCCTGATTCTGGAGTACTTCTAGCACAACCAAATCTTTACCCGTCAGAAAATCGAGCATGTAAGACTTGTCCTGTTCCAAAAAACCGGAGATCACCAATTTGCCACCCGGTTTTAGTGCGGCCTTCAGATCATCCATGAGCTCCGTAAGGACGTTTCTCGTAATGTTTGCCAGGATCAAATCATAGGACACAGAAGGAATTTTTTCAGAAGAACCCAGCACAGCTTCAACAGGGTCCAAAGAATTCAATAAGGCATTTTCCCTGGTATTTTCTACCGCCTCGTGTTCATTGTCAATAAACAAAACAGATTCCGCTCCTTTTTTCAACGCATATATCCCCAAGATTCCGGTACCACAACCAAAATCCAGCACTTTTTTTCCGGAAAAATCCTGGGTCATCATCCATTCGAGTATCATGGAAGTGGTGGAATGATGCCCTGTGCCAAAGGCCATTTTGGGAGCAATGATCAGTTCGTCAGAGGCTCTGTGGTCTTTTTTGTGGAAAGGCGCCCTGATCTGGAGTTTACCTCCCAGCAGGATATCATTGAAGTTGGACTCCCATTGTTCGTTCCAATCCTTATCTTCCAATAATTCTTCCGCAAAACCTAGATCGTATTTTCCGAGCAAGGATCTGGTCTCAGACTTTTTTTCAGGGCCCCACATGGATTCGGGAATAAAGGCCTGAAGGCCGGTCTCCTCTTCAACAAATGCCTCGAAACCCAGCTCGTAAAGTCCCGCCATGACTATCTCCTGCAAATCGGGATCTATTCTGATTGTGATGGAAACGTAATCGTTGGCCATGCTGCTGCAATCAGTATTTACCGCGGTTGGCAATGAAGGCCTCCCAGGTATTGTCAATCAGTGCTGTTATGGTCATGGGGCCAACTCCGCCCGGAACGGGAGTGATGGCGGCGCATTTGGGACTGACTCTATCAAAGTCGACGTCTCCCACCAGCCTGTGCCCTTTGGGATGATTGCTGTCCTGAATCTTATTGATCCCCACATCTATGACCACCGCACCTTCCCTGACCATATCTTCCTTGACAAACAAGGGTATTCCCAATGCCGCAATGATGATGTCGGCAGAACGGCAAAGTCCCGGCAAATCATGGGTCTTACTGTGAGCCATGGTCACTGTGGCGTTGCCTGGCCTGGTTTTTTTGGACATCAGCAGCGATATGGGCGTACCGACAATGTTACTACGTCCCAAAACGACACAATGCTTGCCTTCGGTTTCGATGCCGTAACGTTCGAACATCATCATAATCCCCTTTGGCGTGGCAGGTTTCAAGGCAGGCAAACCCAGGGCCATCCGGCCAAAATTGTTTGGGTGAAAACCGTCCACATCTTTTGAGGGATCGATCGCAATATTGACCTCGTGCTCATCGATATGCCTGGGCAAGGGAAGCTGCACGATGTATCCATCCAATTCCTTGTTCTGATTCAGCTCATGGATCAGCTCAAGCAGTTCAGACTGGGAAATGGTATCAGGCTTTTTGATGAGTGTGGAAGCAAATCCAACTTCTTCGCAGGCCTTGATCTTGTTTTTGACATAAGCCTGACTGGCAGGATTGTTGCCAACAAGTACGGCTGCCAGGTGCGGAGGTCTAAATTCATTGCGGCAATAATCCATCACCCTCCCCGCAATTTCCCTTCTGATCAATCCGGAGAGATAAACTCCGTCCAATAATTTCATGTACCGGTTATTAGTTTTAAATAATTTGAAGAAAACCTAAAAAAGTCAATGTTTCACAAATTTCAAATTGTAAGGCCCCGATGTGGTATGTATCTGAAGCAGATATATACCCGGAGTCAATAAATTTGTCTGGAGAGTTCCATCCTGTGGAATCACACCGGAGTTCAGGGCAAGTCCATCCAGGTTTAATATCTTATAATCATACCCCTGCCAATCGCCCTGAATTTGGATCTGATCCTGGCAGGGATTGGGTGAAATGCTGAATTCTTGTCGGACAGACTCTTTTGTGGCTACAACATCACAGAGGATGGGATTGGCAGATTCAAAAAAGTATTGCAGGACCGCAGCCTGATCGTGCGCAGCATGCTGTGTACCATTGTAAATCCAGGTCTTGTGCAAGGCAACAGGTACTCCAAGCTGGGTCATGTGTGCTTCAATGGCGCAACTCCCATACAAGGTCGGGTAATTCACTGCCACCAGAGGGGTGCCATAATAAGGCTTGTTTATTCCGCACGGAACAACGGGATCCTGAGTCTGGTGGTAGGATACAACCGCAATTTTGTTGTCGCTTCTGAGTTGATTCAAATTCAAGAGGGCTCCAAAAATATTGAACACTCCCTGCACCTGGGTGTCATAGCCATTCAAATGCCTGTTTCCCTGTATCGAGCCCAGATCCGGCCTTTGCCTGCCGCCCACAGGTGCGATTGCCCCGGCCTCCTTGGGTTTATCGGAATCTGACTGAAAGAATGCCGTGGCTAATGCTACAATGCTTCCTGCTGATGCCCCTCCTACCCATACTCTGTCGAGGTCAATGGAATCCTCAATGTGCCTGGCTTTCAAAAAACGAAGGGCGGATTTTCCATCCTGGGCGCCCCGGAATCCAGCCCTCAGAACTTCTGCCGAGTCTGTGGCCAGGATAGACACTCCATCAAATCCGATCCGATAGTCAATGGTGGCCGCCACATAGCCTCTTTTGGCATATTCCTCACAAATGGGAGCCATATCCTGCCTTCTTCCCCCGATAAAGCCTCCTCCAAAAACCATCATAACAAGAGGGCGCTTCGCTTCGACACTACCCACCGGATAGTAGATATCCAGATACAAATTTGTCTGGGTCAGGCGGTAATCCAGTTCCGTACCCACAAATATATCCTTCACGCTTCTAACCCCATATCTGGGTGTAATATAATCACAGGATTGTGCGTCTGCGAAAACAAAGGTGAAAAGGGAGAATAAAACAAAAGCTGCATTTCTAAGCATGGGATCCATTTAAGTTTCAAAAATAGAAAATGATTTAATACTGTGGAGGCGCGGGCTTGTTTTTCAGGATTTCTTCAATGGAAGACTGCACCTCAGTGTTAAGAAGATTCAATGCATCGATTGATTTCAGATTTTCCTCGAGCTGACTGACCCTCGAGGCGCCCAGTATGGCCGTGCTGACATTCTGGTTTTTCAACACCCAGGCAATGGCCAGTTGAGACAAAGGAATATTCAATTGCCGGGCAAAAGACGATAGCGCACGGGTTCGGCTTAGGTTCAATTCGTTCAGATTTTTGTCCCTGAGCCATTCGAGTCCCTCCAGATTCAATCTGGTATCAGAGGGTACCGTGCTGGCATATTTGTCAGTCAGGATTCCCGAAGCAAGAGGCGACCAGATCGTGGTCCCCATGCCCACTGTTTTAAAAATCTGAGCATACTCCACTTCCATTTTATCCCTAACCAACATATTGTATTGCGGTTGTTCCATGGTCGGGCCGATCAGATGATTTTGCCTCGCAACCATATGTGCTTCCATGATCTCCTGGGCGGACCACTCAGAAGTACCCCAGTACAATATCTTCCCCTGAAGGATGAGCTGATGCATCGACCAGACGGTCTCCTCGATCGGAGTGGACTTGTCCGGTCTGTGACAAAAGTAAAGATCCAGGTAATCCACCTGCAATCGCTTTAATGCATCGTGGCAAGCCTCCACAATATGCTTCCTGGAAAGCCCTGTCTGATTGGGCCTGTTCCTGCCATCTCCAAAAAACACCTTGCTGGATACAAGATAACTGGTGCGATCCCAGGCTAATTTCCTGAGATTTTCCCCCATGATCACTTCAGACCGGCCCTTGGAGTAAATCTCGGCATTGTCAAAAAAATTAACGCCGTGATCATAGGCACAGGCCATAAGATCCAGGCTGGTCCTGTCATCGATCTGCTTCCCAAAAGTCACCCAACTACCAAAAGAAAGGACGCTTACTTTAAGACCTGATCTACCTAGGTTTCTGTATTCCATATCGTTTGAGATTTCTTATTCGTCATTGTCACAAATAACAAAGGGGCTCGAGGGCCCCTTTGTTTCGTATGCTGCAATAAAAATTAATCCTGCACTATGATCTGCGTGGTGACCATCTTATCCTTGGTCCTGATCTGGGCCAGATAAAAGCCTGCCGTCAGGTTATTCCTGGGAATTCTGACGTTGCTGTTTCGGATACTGGCATGTGCCTTCACCAATTTGCCGGAAAGATTATAGATGTAAACGGACTCAATGGGGTTTTGGTCGTTGGTTTCAATCAACAAGGATTCCCTGAATGGATTGGGGAACAATTTGAGCCCAATGTCTGAGGCTGAAACTTCCCTGATCCCTGCAGATTGGCAACCCAGGCCCAATGCCACACATGCCCTGGGCATCACCAGAGAGAATATCGTATCCAGATATCTCTTTCCCTTTTCAGGTGACATATCCGGATTGGTGGCAAGACCGCTCAGATGAAGAGTATCCGCATTGAAATTCGTACCTCTGGAAGCGTTGACAGCGGCCACGACGGCACGGAGGGTATTCAGATCCCACCATTCCCAGGGGGATCCCTGCGGAACAGGCCTGCCGTTGTATATCAGCGGAATGTCAAATCCGTAAAAATTATCTGTGCCCTGCAAAATATTCTGTTGGGTCAAGGGCAAGGTTATGCGGTTGTTTTTTTGCGCTTCAATCAAAGAACTCAATACATCCAGGCTGGGATCGACGGTCTT
>CAYXKO010000132.1:0-6638 GCA_964465435.1 uncultured Saprospiraceae bacterium
GGTTGATATTGCTTTTCTTGGTGAGCGGGTTTTGGGATCCCCAGCTAAATCCTGAAACACCGACCAAACCCAGCGACCAGCGGGTATCCGGTGTATAGAAGGCGATCGGCGCTGCCAAAAGGCTTAACTTCTTTTTGGGCAGGCTGTCTGACTGCATTTGAGGGTACGTAATCATCTCAGCGGCATGGGTTTGTACCATGAAAAGCCGAAGAATTACCAGGACAATCAAAACAGATGCCCCTGAAACCTTATTTTTGTTCCTTTGTTTCAAATTGCTTAAACTGAAAACATGAAGACTTATTACAATCCCGAAGACTTAAAAAAGTTCAGTAATGTGGGAGAATTCGAGCCCAACCTGGCTCAGAAATTCTTTAATTATTACGGAGATGTGTTTAAGGACGGCGCCCTGACCGCACGTGAGAAAAGCCTGATCGCGCTGGCGGTTGCCCATACCGTACAATGTCCTTACTGTATCGATGCATACACCGTGGATACCCTGGAGAAGGGTTGTGATGAGGCCCAGCTCATGGAGGCGGTACACGTGGCAGTAGCGATCCGTGGAGGAGCCTCGCTGGTCCATGGCGTGCAGATGATGAACAAGGTGAAGGAAGTGACCATGTAATGTTGATAAATCTATGACGACAGCCACAAAATCACTCAAAAGCAGGCACAGCGAGTTGGCGGACAGCTACTACCAGCTCCAGGTGATCACATCCTCCGCACAAAACGGCCATTCGCACCTTCAGTTTGCCAAAAGACTTGGTGAAACCGGTTTGTATCCCCTTCTCCCTCAGAAGCTGGAAATTTTTCAGATCAATCTGGGCAAAATGTGCAATCAGGTCTGCAAACATTGCCATGTGGATGCAGGCCCTGACCGCAAGGAGATCATGACTCTGGCGACCATGGAGTTATGTCTGGCTGCCATCAAGAGATCGGGTGCACAAACCGTGGATCTGACCGGCGGAGCTCCTGAGATGAATCCGGATTTCAGATGGTTTGTGGGCGAAATCGCCAAACTTGGTGTGGAGAAAATAATTGTGCGCTGCAACCTGACCATCATTCTCGCCAATAAGAAATACCACGATCTGCCGGAGTTTTTCAAAACCCATGGTATAGAGGTGGTGTCATCTCTTCCTTTTTACAACTCATCCCGTACGGATGCTCAAAGAGGGGACGGGGTATTTGAAAAGTCGATCCAGGCTTTAAAAATGCTCAAACAGGTCGGTTACGGTGCGGAGGAATCAGGCCTTGTGCTCAATCTGGTGTACAATCCCAGCGGAGCATTTCTCCCTCCATCACAGGACACGCTGGAAGCGGAATATAAAAAGCGACTGGAATCTCAGTTTGGGATTCACTTCAACTCTTTGTTTACCATTACCAACCTGCCAATTTCCAGGTTTTTGGATTATCTGATCCAAAGTGGAAATTATGGCGACTATATGGATAAGCTGATACAGGCTTATAATCCGGTCGCTGCAGCCAATGTCATGTGCCGCAACACCATCAGCGTTGGATGGGATGGTTACCTGTACGATTGCGATTTCAATCAGATGCTGGACCTGAAGATCGATCACAGGGTTCAGCACATTTCAGAATTTGGGAACCACGACATTCAGGACCGCAACATCATTGTCAACCAGCACTGTTACGGTTGCACCGCAGGGGCTGGCAGCAGTTGTGGTGGCGCTACGGCAGGTTGAGACAGATGATGGTCAGCATCATTATTCCCACCTTGAACGAAGAGGCCTTTATTCCCAAATTGTTGGAGCATCTTTTTGGTATCCTGAATGGAAAGGATTTTGAGATCATCGTCGTGGATGGTGGCAGCACGGATCTTACACTGGAAAAAGCACAATCCTATCCATGCCGTATTCTGAGTACCCCACTCCCGGGCCGGGCTGTGCAAATGAATGCAGGAGCCCGCGAGGCTCAGGGTAAGATATTTTATTTTGTCCATGCCGATGTGCTGCCGCCATCTTCCTTTATGGATGATATTCTTGATCATTATTCGAAAGGATGCAGGGCCGGGATGTTTCGCCAAAAATTTAACGGAGGCCCCTGGTTGTTGCTCATTAATTCTTTTCTGACGCGTTTTGACTTTGAATGGACACGGGGTGGAGATCAGACCTTATTTGTTGACAGGGATTTGTTTTTTTCTCTGGGAGGATTTGATGAACGCTATGTAGTGATGGAAGAATATGAATTTATGAGAAGGCTCAGATCGAAAACCCGATTGTGCATCCTCAAAAAGTATGTGCTGGTATCTTCCAGAAAGTATGAAAAAAACTCTTACTTCAGGGTGGCTTACGCCTATTTCAGGGCTCACAAAATGTTTCGGAAAGGCCGGCCACCGGAGGAAATTAAGGAGACCTATCAATCCCTGCTGAACTTCTAAAGAGCGTGTCCATTTAGGGCCAGATACATTCTGTTTGCTTCCAGCTTGAGGACCCTGGAATCAGGAAAGACGGGTCGGAAATTGTGCTCAAAAAAATGGTTGTTGTCCCGGTGATCCTGTTCGTTTTCTTCCAGGCGGTTGTAAATCAGGATGCCGCCTTCATTTAAATGTTCCCGCAAGCTGTTGCAAAATTCCAGGGAGGAAAATTCCTGTGGAACTTTTGCGTCTTCAAACACATCCATGCAGATCAGATCAAATCTTTCTCTTTTATTTTCGAGAAATTCCCGCGCATCCCCTGCAATCAGCCTGACCTCATTTTTCAATCTGGGCGCTGTGTATTTTTTGTACAGCCGGATGATTTCCGGGTCTAGCTCCACGGCGGTGCAATTGACCTTGATGCCTATTTTCCGTTCGAGCATCAGGGGAATGCTTCCCAGGCCCAGTCCAAGCACCAGGCAGGTATTTACCCTGGTCAATTCCTTTTTCAATTCCCTGAACGCATCCAGAAAATTGGTGTACCGGTCATCGTAGGAATAAACAGCATGACCTGTGACCAGCTTGTATCTTCCATTGGACAGGAATACTTTTAATTCAGGATTTAAGGGAGACCCTGTTTGTTCAATGATGCGATCGCAAAAAAAACTAAGAAAAAAATCGAGGTATATTTTGTCCAAGATCCAACGGGATTCTGATTACTTTACCGTAAAGCCCGCGGGCCAGCCTTTGGCAGGAGATACAAAGGACAGCTTGCCATCCCCGTTTTCAGCCATCAGGATCATGCCCCTGGATTCTATGCCACGTATGGTCCTCGGTGCCAGGTTGGCAAGCACCAGCACATCGTATCCTATGATCTCATCCGGTTTGTAGTGCTCGGCGATCCCGCTGACCACGATCCTCTGTTCGTATCCCAGGTCGAGTTTAAGGCGCAGCAGTTTGTCGGCTTTGGGTACCGCCTCAGCCTCGAGAATTTTAGCGGTCCTGATGTCCATTTTAGTGAAATCGTCGTAGCTGATCTCTGCTTTCTGGGCCAGATATTCGTTTGCAGTTGGATTATTTTGGGTTTCCAAGGTCTGATGAAGTTTGTCGATTTGCTTTTGAATGGTACCGTCTTCGATTTTTGAGAACAGATATTCGGCCGGCTGGATTTTGTGTCCTGCCTTCAGCAATAATTCTCCTTCTGCCATTTGATCCAGCAGCTTCAAGAGGTCTCCTTTTTCAAGGGGTTCCAGATTGAGGATCCTGCGCAATTTATCGGAGGCAAAAGGCAGGAAGGGCTGCATGGCCACGCTGATGACCACCACATAGTGCAATGCGAGGTTCATGACAGCTTCCACCATTTCCGGGTCCTCCTTTTGATTTTTCCAGGGCTCATTGAGCTGCAGCAGCTGGTTTCCTGCGGTGCAGATCTCCATCAGACATTTCAATGCGGCGCGAAAATCATAGGCGCGCCAGAAAGCATTGAGTTCATCCAGTTTGTCAAAAAGCCAGAGGTATTCGGTTTCATGGAATCCCCCCATATCGTCGGGAGCCACTCCCGTAAAATATGCATCCGGATCAAAGTCGGTCACGTGACCATCGTAATATTTATGCGTAAGCACCAAAACCCGATGCACAAAGTTGGACAGGTTGTTTACGAGTTCGTTGTTGTAGGCATCCTGAAATCCCTTCCAGGTGAATTCGCTGTCCTTTTGCTCCGGCATGTTTTTGACCAGATAGTAGCGCAGGGCATCCTGCTGTCCGGGAAGGTCCTCCAGGTATTCGTGGACCCAGATGGCCCAGTTGCGCGAGGTGGATATTTTCTGGTCTTCCAGGTTGAGAAATTGATTGGCAGGCACGTTGGAAGGTAAAATAAACTGACCATGCGCTTTGAGCAAGGCCGGGAATATGATGCAATGAAAAACTATGTTGTCCTTTCCGATAAAATGGACCAGCTCCGTTTCCGGGTCCATCCAGTAGTTTTTCCAATCCTGTCCTTTCGATTCTGCCCATTGTCGTGTAGCAGAAATATAACCGATGGGGGCATCCATCCATACGTATAGCTTTTTTCCGGAGCTGCCGGGTATTTCAGCTGGCACATCCACACCCCAATCCAGGTCGCGAGTCATGGCCCTTGGCTGGAGTCCGTTGTCGATCCAGGATTTGCACTGTCCGATCACGTGGTTTTTCCATTCGGATGGGTCGTGGTGGTAGGTACCATCCAGGGTGCCGTTTTCCAGATACTCTTTTAGCCAGGCCTCATCCTTGTTCAGGGGCAGATACCAATGCGTGGTCTTTTTAAACACCGGTTTTTCGCCGCTGAGTACCGAGCGCGGATCGATCAGATCCATGGGATTCAGGGAGCTGCCACATTTTTCGCATTGGTCGCCATAGGCGGAATCATAGCCGCATTTTGGGCAGGTGCCCTTGATGTATCGGTCAGCCAAAAACTGGCCTGTCTTTTCGTCAAAGTACTGCTCGCTTTCCCGCTCTTCGAAGATCCCTTTTTCATACAGCGTTCTGAAAAAATCCTGGGAGCAAAGGTGGTGAAGGGGATCAGAGGTCCGTCCGTAATGGTCAAAGGCGATGCCTATACCCTCAAAGGTCTTTTTGAACAGCTCGTGGTAGGTATCGATGATCTCGGCAGGGGTCTTACCCTCCTTCATGGCCCTCATTGTGATGGCGGCCCCATGTTCGTCCGATCCGCAGATGAACACAATATCCTTGTCCATCAGGCGCATAAAGCGCACATAAACGTCGGCGGGCAGGTAGGCACCGGTCAGATGGCCGATGTGTAAGGGGCCATTTGCATAGGGCAGCGCGGCAGTGACCAGGTGGCGTTTAAAGTCCGACATGAATGAGGCCTGATTGAAAAATAATGCGAAGATAAACCCATATCTTATAGTGGAAAGTCTAATATAAGATATTTAGATATCATTTTGAATATTGCGTGTAAAAGGATCTTCTGAACTTATTCATACAGAGCGATTTTGTCATTTGACGTAGGTTTGCGTCCGTATGGAAGCCCTCCGCGAACAATGGCTGATCCTGATCAGCACCCCTTTGTACCTGGTCTTCATTGGATTGGAGATTTTATTGAGCCGCTTGCACCTGAAGCCCGTCTACAGCTGGAAGGACAGCCTTACCAATCTCTACTTTATGCTGGTCAATGGTGGGCTGGACCTGCTGCTGCGGGGAATGTACCTGCTGGTACTCTCCTTTTGCTGGGAATACCGGCTGTTTGAGATCGCAAATCCTTTCTTTTATTGGTTTGCCCTGCTGATCGCAGAGGACTTTATGTATTACTGGTTGCATCGGCTTGACCATCAGATCCGCCTGTTCTGGGCCGTGCACGTCACCCATCACTCTTCCGGGGAGATGAATCTGAGTGTGGGATTCCGCTCATCGGTCCTCCAACCCCTGTACAGGATCTTCTATTTTCTACCACTGCCCCTGATGGGCTTCAGGCCTCTGGATATTTTATTTATCTACGCGGTCACCCAGATCTGGGGCATCCTGGTCCATACCCGTCAGGTCGGCAAGCTGGGCTGGCTGGAGTACTTCCTGGTGACCCCATCCCATCACCGGGTGCACCATGCTTCCAATGCCCTGTACCTGGACAGGAACATGGGTATGTTTCTCATCGTCTGGGACCGTATGTTTGGTACCTTTCAAAAGGAGCTGCCGGAGGATCAGTATCAGCCTATCCGGTACGGACTGACCTCAGAGCCCGCAGCCCGGGGACCCCTGGGGTTGGTTTTTCACGAGTGGATCCAGATGGTGCGCGATATCCGCCAACCCGGCCTCAGCCTCAAGGAACGGTGGATGTATCTGACAGGACCTCCGGGATGGAGCCACGATGGCAGCAGGCTGACCTCGGAGCAAATGAGAGAGAGGGAAAGATTAGATGAGAAGGAATGAATGCCTTTCTGTTCACTATTTATTCAGCACTTTGTTTTTGACAGCAGACTATTATTTTCCTAACATGGAATAGTGCAATCATCCTTGTTATACAAGATGGGTTATGGTCCTGAATGAAAATCATATACCTATGTTGGCGCCAGTCTTTCTTTTCCCGCGTTGGCGGGATTAATTATAACCCTTCTAAAGGATCAGAGTGAGAAGCTGAGTGAGAATGAGTATGGGAATGAAAACGGGAGTGAGGTAAAAGCTGTCCATAGAAGAAAATCAGGGAAAACCCTGATTTTTCAAAAAATAATGCTGCTGCCGGGCAGCGAAATCGGAGGAAAAGGAGTATATTTGTACA